>JBBITV010000309.1:0-5141 GCA_037440585.1 Chloroflexota bacterium | reverse complement strand
TAGGGAAGCTAAAGAGTGGTAAGACCTTTACGTTCAAATTGCACCCTGGTGTAACGTGGTACGACGGCAAGCCCTTCACCTCGGCGGACGTGAAGTTTTCGTTCGAGCAGGTGCTGCTGAAGTATCACTCGCGCACTTCAGCCGGCTTAGTCCCCGTGTTGGATGGGATTGACACGCCCGACAACCTGACGGTCGTGATGCGTTTCAAGCAACAGAAACAAACTCTGGAATCGTCATCCGGCGTGTCGTTGGCCACAGCCATGGCGAGCCCGGGCGGCTCGTTCTGCATCAACACGCTCCTGTTCAACCTCGAGCACAAGCCGCTCGACCAGCTCGAAGTGCGCCAGGCAATCTACCACGCCCTGGACCGCAACCGCACGCGCGAACAGATTCATTTCGGCATAGGGCGTGTCGCTACCGGGCCCATCGCCAGCCGGATGTCGTGGTTCTACAATCCCAATGTGACCCAATACGACTTCAGTGTGGACAAGGCCAAAGAGCTGCTCGACAAGGCTGGGGCCAAGGCGGGCGCGGACGGCACGCGGTTCAAATATGGGTGCCCGGCGTTTTGGCTGGGGCAGTTGCTGGTGCTCGTCTTCGCGGTGTGGCTGGGTTGGTTTCCGATCCAGGGGATGGAGAACGTCCGCCACGACTATACGCCTGGCTCACGTCGCCGACGTGCTGCACCACCTGGCGCTGCCGATGGCAACGCTGGGCTTGCTGCACCTGGCGTTGGTCACCCGCCTGACGCGGGTTGGACTACGCGAGGCTCTGGTCGAGGAATACGCGCGCACGGCGTATGCCAAAGGCTTGTCCACGGGGCAGGTCGTGAATCGCCACGTGCTCCGAAACGCCCTGTTGCCCGTCGTCACGGCCGTTGGCAATCACGTCGGCACACTCTTTGCGGGTGCGGTGCTGACCGAGATCATTTTCGCCTGGCCCGGCCTCGGCCGCTTGCTCTACGCGGCAACCCTCAATCGAGATTACCCGCTGCTGATGGGTATCTTCTTGCTCGTCGCGGTCAGCGTGATTTTCGCCAATCTCGTCACCGATATTGTTTACACTTTTCTCGATCTATCATCGCCACGTTCTTCGGGGGGAGCGTTTTCAACATCGTCCTCTTACTCGTCGTTGGAGGAGAAATTAACCATGGACGTAACCATGACGACGAAGTGGGAATTTCGCCAATATCTGCTGGAGACGATGCGCGGGTACCGTGCGGCGCAGGTGCTCATCACCTGTACCGAACTGGGGGTCTTTCCAGCCTTAGGGATGGGAGAGATGACGGCCGAAGACCTCGGGGGTCGCCTGGGAGCGGCCCCCGAGGCACTGGCACGGCTGATGAACGCAGCCGTCGCGCTCGGCCTGCTGGAGAAACGTGGCGAGGCTTACGCCAACAATCCGCTGGCCCTGGCCTGCCTGGTCTCGGAGGGCACGTTTTACATTGGCAATCTCATCAAACGCGAAGGGGCATTCTACCGCCGCTGGTCTCGCTTGCCCGAGGCCGTGCGGACAGGCCAGCGGCCGGAAGAAAACGTCCGGGACGAGCGCCAGGCCAACTGGGTCCGTGACTTCACCCTCGCCCTGTACGACAGCGCCCGCACAGCCGGTCCGGTGATCGCTGAGGCGCTGAGATCACTGATTCCACAGCGGTCGGACCGGCTCGTCCGCGTGATTGACGTGGGCGGGGGGCACGGCGGATACAGCATTGCCCTGGCCCAACACTACGCGAACCTCGAAGCCGTTGTGTTCGATTTGCCGCCGGTCATCGAAATCACTCGCGACATCGTCGCCGCCTCGGACGTCGCGGACCGCGTCATGGTGCGTGCAGGCGACTTCAAGATCGACGATCTAGGCGCTGGCTTCGACCTCGCCCTGCTCTTCGGCGTCCTCGTCAGCGAGCCGCCTGCCGACGCCCTGGCTCTGTTGCGGAAGGTCTACGCCGCCCTCGTGCCCGGTGGCTGGGTCGTCATCCGTGGCTTCTTCCTGAATCCGGATCGCACCGGCCCGCTCGACGCCACGCTGTTCGACTTGCACATGCTGCTTTCGACGGGCGCGGGGAGCGCGCACACCAGCGATGAGGCTGTCGGCTGGCTGAAGGAAGCCGGGTTCCAGATGGCTGAAACGGTGGAGCTTCCGGCGCAGGAGCGTTCGAGCTTGCTTGTGGCGCGAAAGCCGGTAGAATAATCATGGCACAACTAGATTTCCGTCAGTTCCTCCAGGTTCCCCGAGTTCCTGCCGCCACCGGCCGGTTCACTAACCATACACCTGCCAGAATGATAACGCCCCCTGCCAGTGTAGGCAGCGTGATCGCCTCGCCCAGCAGCCAGGCGGCAACGACGACCGTAACCAGCGGCTCCAGGTACAGGAAGGCGGCTACTTGAGAAGCATCGGCCTCCTGGAGGCTGTCGTACCAGAAGATATAGGCGAGGCCGGAGCAGAGGAAGCCCAGGAAGGTGATGGCCAGCCAACCCGTCGTCGAGAGTTGCCTAAGCTGCTCCCAGCCGTGTGTGCCGACGAAGAAGGGCAAGGTCAGCCTTTAGCTAATGCCTTCGCGACTTCTTCCATAACCTTCCAGGAATTCAGATAATCATGCGCGGACGGCAGGCTCAAGGCCAGGTCTGCTTCAGTGTCCTCGACGAATGGGAAAGTGGCGCCCAGCTTGCTGCTCAGCAGGAAGGCGTTCGTCACCGGGTCCCCGGGGTCGAAGACGTTGATCCAGCGCCGCACGCCGGGGGGGCCAATCTGGCCGCAGTTCGCCCGGCGAAACTCGCGGGAGACCAGCAGGCTCAGCGGGCAGCCCAACGTGAACCAGGTGCAAATGTTGTACTCGCTGGCGTGCTCGCACAACACGTCAAAGGCAACCACGGTGCCCAGGCTATGGCTGACCAGCACTACCTCGCGCTCCTTGCCATACCGATTCAGGGCCTCGCGCAAAGCGTGCTGCGCCTCGTCGCCCTGGCCGGGCTTGTTCGGCTCACACACGTATGAGGCCACCTGCCCAACCACGTCGAGGGCGAGTTGGAACAGGGATACGTTTTTTGACGCGTCGCGAGTCAGAAAGTCCACGGCGCTTATCCCCGACCGTTCCAGGTTCCGCCCAACCTCCTGCCACAAGTCGTCGACGACTTGCCGGGCGACGGGCGTCTCGAGACGGTGCGCGCGCTGCGTGTCAGGGACGAGGCTGCGCAGGGTGTCGGATGACAACGGATCACGCAGCGAACGCGAACCGGAAGCGCGACCCTGGCTGAATGCAAACCGGAGCGCGCGCCATAGGATCAAAGTCAATACTTTCAGCAGCGCCAGGCTGGCGCTTAGCGCCGTTGCATGGGGAAAGAAGTGGGAATACGTGACTTCGGCCGTTTCAGGCTGCCAGCCCAGAATGTGCGCGAGCTTGTCCACGCTCGACTTTGACCAGCCCGGGGTGAACTGGCCGCCGCCGTGTACTAGAATGACCACTCGATCCATTTACGTCGCCCTCCCGTGACAGATCATCCTCTCGGACCGGAGTATACCCAAACCGGGCCGTCTGTCAAAGTAGCTTGTGGCTCTGAACAAAAAACGGGGGTTTGTGTCGCGGCGTTGCCACGACACAAACCCCCGTTTCAGATTTCTCCTAGATGAATAAGGGCGCCAGCACCAGGGTGATCGTCGACAGCAGTTTGATGAGCACGTGCAGCGACGGCCCCGCCGTGTCCTTGAACGGGTCGCCAATCGTGTCACCAACGACAGCCGCCTTGTGGGCTTCGCTGCGCTTGCCCTGCACGACACCCTTCTCATCCTTCAGGTGGCCAGCCTCGATCATCTTCTTTGCGTTATCCCACGCGCCGCCGCCGTTGTTCATGACGGTGGCCATCAGGATGCCGCTCATCGTGCCGACCATCAGCAGGGCCGCCTCTGCCTCAGCCCGCAGCAGGATGCCAACGACAATCGGCACGCCGGTCGCCAAAATACCGGGCATCACCATCGCCCGCAACGCGCCCCTGGTCGTGATGTCTACGCAGCGGGCGAAGTCCGGACGCGCCTTGCCTTCCAGGAGACCGGGGATGGTCCGGAACTGGCGGCGCACCTCGGCGATGATCTCCGACGCGACATTGCTGACGGCGCGGATGGCGAACGAACTAAACAGGAAGATCAGCATCGCGCCGACCAGGGCCCCGACGAAGACCTCGACCTTCGACAGGTCCACGCTCTCCATCAAGTTCGCTTTGGGTATGCCCGACGACTCCTGGACCAACTTGACCTTATCGAGATAGGCCTGGAAGAGCAGGAATGCGGCCAGCGCGGCTGAGCCGATGGCGTAGCCCTTGGTCAGCGCCTTGGTGGTGTTGCCGGTTGCGTCCAGCGCGTCGGTGCCTTTGCGCACGTCAGCCGGGGCATCCGACATTTCGACAATGCCGCCGGCGTTGTCCACGATGGGGCCGAAGGTGTCCATCGCCAGGATGTAGGCCGCGGTCATCAGCATGCCCATCGTGGCCACCGCCGTGCCATACACGCCGCCGCCTTGTAGCCCGCTCTGAGCGCCCAGCCAGTGGGACCCGATCAGCGCCAATCCGATGACGACGACTGGCGCGGCGGTATTCTCAAACGCGACAGACAGGCCCGAAATGATATTGGTCGCCGTGCCGGTCAATGAGGCGCGCGCAATGCTCTGGACCGGGCGCCAGCGGTGCTCAGTGTAATACATGGTGATGTACACGAAAGCGATGCTCGTCGCGAGGCCGGTCAGTCCCGCCAGGAAGAACCAGTACCACTGGTTGGCCGGCATCATCAGGTAGGTGGTCAGAGCCAGGAAGACTACTGACAGGCCAATGGCCAGGTAATAACCACGGTTGAGGGCGTCCATAGGCTCCTCACCTTCGCGGTACTTGACGAACAGCACCCCGAACATCGAGGCGATGAGTCCGAAGGCGCGCACGACCAATGGGAAGAAAATCCACTCGACGCGCTGGGTAGCCGAGAACAACGCGATCCCCAGGATCATCGCGCCGATGTTTTCGGCCACCGTCGACTCAAAGAGATCGGCGCCACGGCCGGCGCAGTCGCCCACGTTGTCGCCCACCAGGTCAGCGACCACGGCCGCGTTACGCGGGTCATCCTCAGGGATGCCGGCTTCGACTTTGCCGACCAGGTCGGCGCCG
>JBBITV010000308.1:0-5147 GCA_037440585.1 Chloroflexota bacterium | reverse complement strand
AATAGCGCACTGAAGCATGTAGTGAGCGTAGCGAATCTATGCGCACTACGAACACTAGATATGGGCTTTTCAGACAAGCTCTAATGGACGGCTGATAGCTCGTATAAGTATTATACGCTCACGTATCGATTGGTGCAAACCCCCCTGGGGTATCATTTCAGAGGGTGGTGGGGGCGGAAGATGCCTCATCTCCACCCGATTTGGCTATAATTGAGTTTGGACGGTCTCGATTTTGATGTGAAAGAAGTGTGGGTTATGGAGCGTCTAACTTGAGGATGTCTCTCTTGACTTAGGGACACACGTTCACATGGCAATCGAGCGCGCGCTCATTGCCGGATGGAGTTGAGCACATGCAACGTTTCTATCCTGTCCACCAGGACGCGGTGGTCGATCAACTGCGGGCAGAGCTGTATGACATCCTGGCTATTGCCGACATCTCGTCTCACTACGGCCGTGACCAGGCTATTGCCTTCACCGGCCATTTGCTGCAGGATGCCGAGTCCGCTTTCAAGATTTTGCGCCGGAGGTTCCAGCGCTACGGGTACATCCCGTTTTTCAAGAAGGAAGCCCAGCGGGATGTCGTCCTCGCCGTTCCCGGCGTGATCCGGTCGACGCCGTCCAACTGGGTGGTCAACCTGGGGCTCCTCGTTCTGACGATCCTGTCAACGCTACTGTTTGG
Organism: Chloroflexota bacterium; assembly: GCA_037440585.1. Taxonomy (GTDB): domain Bacteria; phylum Chloroflexota; class Anaerolineae; order Epilineales; family JBBITV01; genus JBBITV01. The sequence goes on along the minus strand of JBBITV010000308.1, from coordinate 4,468 downwards.
GGCCAGCATGGAAGGCACTTTACCCAATGGACTGGGCTGGATTTGGGCCGGACTGCCCTACACCCTGGCGCTGTTGGGCATTCTTGGCGTGCACGAGCTAGGGCACTACTTCGTTGCCCGCTGGCACAAGGTGGACGTGACGCTGCCCTACTTCATCCCGATGCCCATCGGTTTCGGCACCATGGGCGCGTTTATTCGGATGAAAACCCCCATCGAGAACCGCAAGGCGCTGTTTGACGTGGGCGTCGCCGGGCCGCTGGCCGGCTTTGCCCTGGCGTTGCCGCTGCTCGTCGTCGGGCTGCTCCAGTCACCGGTGTTGCCGGTGACCGGCGACGGCCTGCTCCTCGGCGATTCACTGCTGGTTAAACTCCTGGTGGATCTGCTGCGGCCCCATCCGGCCGGCTATGACGTTTTCCTGGGGCCGGTAGCGCTAGCGGCGTGGATCGGCTTGCTGGTAACCGGGTTCAACTTGCTCCCGGCCGGCCAACTGGATGGCGGCCACATCATATACGCCTTGCTGGGGCACCGCGCCCAGACCGTCGGCCTGTTGACCCTCGGCGGGTTGGTGGCGCTGGGTGTTCTTACGGGCTGGACTGGCTGGTACGTCTGGGCGGTTATGATTCTCGCTTTCGGCTTCCGCCACCCGGCACCCCTCAATGACATCACGCCGTTGGACGGCTGGCGCCGCATCTTAGCTGTCCTGGCCATAGGGCTGTTTGTACTGCTGATTACGCCGCGGCCGTTTTCGACGTTCTGAAACGTTAAACGTTGAACGTTGAACGTTCAACGTTTAACGGCTCGCTCCATCTCCAGCAAGCGTGCCTTCAAATCAAGCCCCCCTCCATATCCGCGCAAGCTCCCATCGCTTCCGACCACTCGATGGCACGGCACGATGATAGGGATCGGGTTCCGCGCCATCGCCAGGCCAATGGCTCGGAAAGCTCGCGGCGCGCTCACTAACCGCGCAAGCTCAGCGTAGGTGCGTGTCTCTCCGTAAGGAATCCTGATCGTCTCGGCCCACACCCGCTGTAAGAAGGGCGGCTTATCTTCCAGGTCGAGAGGGATAGAAAACTCGACCCGGTCACCGGCAAAGTAGCGCCGGAGCTGGTCGCAGGTGCTGTCGAGCACGGCGGTGCGCTGTTCCGTGCCGTCCGGCCAGGCGGTTCGCAAGTCCACCCAGGCCTCGTCTGGCGAGGGACGAGGATACGTCAGCCCGCGTAGTCCCCGCGCGGCGGCCGCCAGACCCAGCCAGCCCCACGCTGTTTCACACACCGCTAACCTGACCTCGCCATCATCTGTGCGTCGCATAAGTTACTCCTCTCAGATCTCTCGTTCGCCGCAAAGTCTAGCCAGTCTCCGAAAGATGTCAAGATCATCGCGCCGGTGTGCCCCTTTTGCTTTTGCATAGATTTGATGTTACAATTCCGAAGTGTGAAATCCAACGTTATCCTCATCGGATTCAGCACAACCGGCAAATCGGACGTAGGTCGCTTGCTGGCGGATCGCCTGGGCTGGTCCTTCGTCGATACTGATCTCTGGATCATGGGCATGGCTAACAAGCCCATCCACGCCATCTTCGCCGAGGATGGCGAAGGTCACTTCCGCGCCCTGGAGTGCGAGGCTCTGGCCAAGGCCTGCGCCCTGGACCAGGCCGTGATCGCCACGGGCGGCGGCGCCGTCGTCGCATCCGAGAACCGGGTCCTCATGCAAGAGCGGGGCTACATTGTCTTACTTGAAGCGACGCCGGAAACGATTCTACGTCGCCTGCAAGCTATCGAGACAATAGAACCGCGCCCGCTCTTGGCTGGGCCGGACCCGCTCGGGCGGATCACCGAGTTGAAAGCGCACCGGCAGGCGTTGTATAATGAATTAGCAGATACCGTCGTTGCAACCGACAATCTGAGCGTGATCGAAGTGGTTGAGGAGATTCTAAATGCTCTCCCACGGCTAAAGCCTCGACTCCAGAGGCCTGGCATCGTTGTTGGCGTCAAGGCTTTAGCCGGGGGTGATAGATAAGGCAACCTGTAGACGAACAGTGATAGCTAAACACCGCGAGCAAGCTCTCGCCATCTGTGCCGCCGCCCTGGAAGCCGTCAATCCCGCACGCGCTGTCCAGGCGCACGTATCCCTGCGAGGCGAGATTCTGCAGATCGGCGCGCGGCCATACGATCTGCGCCGCTACCGCCACATCCTCGTCATCGGCGCAGGCAAGGCCAGCGCATCCATGGCAGCGGCCCTGGAAGACATCCCTTCGACAGGCTCAGGGCAGGTCTTGGGCGACCGGATTGCGGCCGGCGCGGTTAACGTCAAATACGGCTACACCGCGCCCACGCGCCGCATCCAGCTTCACCAGGCCGGCCACCCGGTCCCCGACGAAGCTGGCTTGCAAGGCACCCGGCGCATTGTGGACCTGGCCCGCAGTGCAACCGCAGACGACCTGGTGATCTGCCTGATCTCCGGCGGTGGCTCGGCCCTTATGTTTTTGCCCGTCGAGGGCATCGACTTGGCGGCGATGCAGGCAGTGACCTCAGCACTGCTGGCCTGCGGCGCAACGATCAATGAGATCAACGCCGTCCGCAAGCACCTGGACCAGGTCAAGGGCGGCCAACTGGCTCGTCTGGTCTACCCGGCTGAGCTCGTCACCCTGATCCTGTCCGACGTTGTTGGGAACCCGCTGGACGTCATCGCCTCCGGCCCCACCGTCCCGGATGCGACTACCTTCGCCGAGGCGTGCGGCATCATTGGCCGCTACGGGCTTTGGGAGACGATTCCGGCCCCGGTGGCGGCCTACTTGCGGCAGGGCCTGGCCGGCCAGATCCCGGATACCCCCAAGCAGGGCGATCCGCTTTTCACGCGGACGTTTAATCTGGTCATCGGCAGCAACACTATCGCCGCGGAGGCTGCCCTGGCGAAAGCGCGTGAGTTGGGTTTCAACACGATGTTACTGTCCACTTATGTCGAGGGAGAGGCGCGCGAAGCGGGCAAGTTTTTCGCCGCTATTGCCCGCGAAATCGTGGCCAGCGGCCGGCCTGTCCCAAGACCAGCCTGCGTCGTCGCAGGCGGCGAGACGACGGTGACCCTGCGCGGGCGGGGCAAGGAGCCTGCCCTGAGCGGAGCGAAGGGTGGACGAAACCAGGAACTCGCCCTGTCGGCTGCCATTCAAATGGCTGGGCTGCCGGATGCGCTCATCGTCACCCTGGCGACAGACGGCACCGACGGCCCTACTGACGCGGCTGGCGCCCTGGCCGATGGCACCACCGTCAACCGTGCCCGCGCCCGCGGCCTGGATCCAATCGCATACCTGGCCAATAACGACGCCTACCACTTCTTCGAGGCGCTGGGCGATTTACTGATCACGGGACCGACGAATACCAATGTGAACGACTTGACTTTTATCCTTGTGGAAAAACTCCTGGGAAAGGTTGCTTAGCGAATGAAAATACTGGTTACCGGCGGCGCCGGATTCATTGGATCACACGTTGTGGATGCCTACCTGGCGGCGGGACATGACGTCGTCGTAGTTGATGACCTGTCCACCGGGCGCGGGGAGAATCTGGATCCTCGCGCCCGGCTGGTGGAGATCGACATTCGCTCGCCTGAGCTGGCGGACGTCTTCCGCGCGGAACGACCGCAGGTCGTCAACCACCACGCGGCGAACCCAAGTGTCAAGATCTCTACGGACCGCCCGGCCTTCGACGCCGAAGTCAATATCCTTGGCCTGATCAACGTCCTGGCGGCCAGCATCCAGGCCGGCGTCGACAAGTTTATCTACATTTCGTCCGGCGGCGCCATGTATGGGGATCCGATCTATCTGCCAATGGACGAGGCACACCCTGTCCGGCCCCAGTCGCCCTATGCCATCACCAAGGGAACTGGAGAGCATTATGTTGCGTATTTTGCCAGGACGGGTGGAATGCGTTACACCTGCCTCCGCTATGCCAACGTCTACGGCCCACGCCAGGACCCCTACGGGGAAGCGGGCGTCGTTGCCATCTTCGCCGAGCGGCTGTTGAAGGGCGAGCCATGCACGATCGACTGGGACGGCGAACAGCAGCGCGACTTCGTCTACGTCAGCGACTGCGCGCGGGCGAACCTGTTGGCCCTGGAGCGAGGCGACGGCCAGTCCTACAACGTCGGCACCGGCCGGGGCACGTCCATCAACGAACTCTACACGGCCCTGGCACAAGCCGTCGGAGTTGACCGGGAGCCGTTGCGCGGTCCACAGCGCCCCGGTGACGTGCGGGCCTCAATACTCGACTGCTCGAAGATCGAACGTGAATTAGGCTGGCGTGCGGAAATCGACCTGGCCACCGGCCTGGCGCGCACTATCAATGAATTTTAGATTTTAGATTTTGGATTCTGGGTTGCGTCTATATTGCTCAATCCCAAATTTAAGATCCAATTTAAGATCCAATGACCAATGACCAAATCCCAAATTAGTCATTGGTCATTGGTCATTGGTCATTGG
>JBBITV010000307.1:0-5151 GCA_037440585.1 Chloroflexota bacterium | reverse complement strand
CGGTCGCGCGGCCCCAGTAACGGACTTGAGACGGAGTCTCTGCCGCACGACCGCGTGTTAAGGGGAGCAGAGGAGCATAGCAGCAGGGGGGAAATCATCTCCACGTCTCCCCTGCTCCCTGGCTCCTCAGCTCCCCTGCCACCTCAGGAGCCGCCGCTGCCGCGCGAGGTGGCGCGGGCCACGCTGGCTCAGATCGAGGATGCCATCCAGCGGTCATCTACAACCGGCCGCAGCGCCTTACGCTTGAGGCTCAAGCCGGAGGGGCTGGGAGAAGTCCACATCCAGCTCAGCCTGGGGCAGGATGGCCTGGTGGTCCGGATCAATGCCGATCAAAACCAGGTCCGGAGTCTGATCGAAACGAATCTGGGCCGGCTGCATTCCGCATTGCAGGATCGCGGCGTCCGGGTTGACCAGGTATTGATCAACCCGGACGGCGCCGGGATCGGGTTCGACATGGCCTTACAATCCAGGACGCAAGGCTGGGGCAGTCGCGGCAGCGGATCGCTGCTGGCGTCCCAGCGAGGTGCAAATCGGGGTGGCGAGGCGCCGCACGTTGAAGCCACCGTCGCGCCGGGCTTGGGGGAACATGCGGTCGATTACCGTGTGTAGGCACGATGGCCGACGGCCGACCGCCGACCGCAACAGTCGGCTTCGTGAGTTCGGCGGTCTGCAATCTGTGGTCGGCGGTCGTAGAGAGGAGAGTACACGATGAGCATTCAGGCGACTTCCGGGGTGCTGGCCAGCACACCGTCTGGCCAGGGAGTGCCGCGCGCTGCGGCGGGGCAGCAGGGGCTGGGTGACGTCTTCATGCAAATGCTGCTCAGGCAATTGAGCAACCAGGACCCATTGCAGTCCATGACCGGGACCGATTTCGTGATCCAGCTTGCCCAGCTCAGCACGCTCGAACAGCTCCAGCAGATGAATAACAGTTTGCGTAGTTACATGGACATGCAGCAACTCACCCAGGCCAGCCAGCTCATTGGTAAGACCGTGCGTGGCCTTGGTAGCGACGGGCTCCCGGTCGAGGGGGTCGTGACTGCAGCGCGGCTCGTGAACGGGATGGCGGTGCTGGACGTGGGCGAGCACACGCTCCCACTCCGGCAGGTGGAGGCAGTAAGTGACAAGGTGACAAGGTGACAAGGTGACAAGGTGAATTCAGCAGGTCACCTTGTCACCTTGTCACCCGGCTACCTTGTCATGCTCATTCAGGAGGACAATCATGATTCGCTCTATGATATCGGCGGTGTCGGCGTTGCGCAATCACCAGGTTTTTATGGACGTCGTTGCCAATAATATTGCCAACGTCAATACCCCATCGTTCAAGTCAAGCCGCATCGGTTTCCAGGAACTGATGACCCAGACGTACAGTCGTGGCCGTGCGCCCTCAGCCACCATGGGCGGCGTCAATCCGTTACAGGTTGGCCTGGGCATGGGTATCGGCAGCGTCGATATGTTGTTCACCCAGGGCACACTCCAGAATACCGGTCGCGCTGCCGACCTGGCAATCCAGGGTGACGGGTTCTTCATTCTCCAAAACCCGACTAACAATCCACCGCGGCTGTACACGCGCGATGGCAGTTTCGACGTGGATTCCCAGGGGAATTTGATCAGCCTGGCGACCGGTTTCCGGGTGCTCGGCTGGGCCGCCGACGCCAATGGTGCCATCAATCCAACGGTCGAGCCGCTGGCGCTGAACATCGGGTCTGGGGGGCTGGAACGGCGCATCACGGGCAACGTGACGATGGCTGGCAACCTGGACGCCGCCGCTCAGGTGGCCCAGGGTCCGAACGATCCGCCGGAGCCCAACTATTCCAGTATCGTGGCCGTGGTCGATTCCGTTGGCGTGGAGCACAATGTCAAGCTGACCTTCTGGAAGACCGACAATGCCAGCCGCGCCTGGACTGTGCGGGCGACGACCGTCGACCCGGCCTTCGGCTACGATACCACGATCCAACCGCCGCCTCCGCCCATCAACCTGGGCGAGTTTGCGTTGAACTTCACCGAGAACGGGGCCCTGGTTTACAACGTCGCGGATCCGACCAGCGGCAGGTGGCAGCTTACCCTCACACCAACCGGGGCCGCCGCCCAGACAGTGTCCATCGACTTCCGTGCCGTAACCCAGCTCGGCTCCGCGACTTCGGTCAATGTGAAGGCTCAGGATGGCGCGGCTGCCGGTGCCCTCACCGGGTTCAACATCCGTTCCGACGGCACCATCACCGGCACGTATTCCAACGGCCTGACCCGGGTACTGGGCCAGGTCGCGCTGGCCCGCTTCCAGAACCCGCCCGGCCTGCTCCGCGCCGGCCAGAACCTGTACGAGGCGTCCGCCAACTCCGGCATTGCGGTTTTCGGCGCACCCGGCACGATGGGCCTGGGTATTACGACGGCCGGTTCGCTGGAAATGTCGAACGTCGATCTGGCGAAACAACTGACGGATATGATCGTCGCGCAGCGAGGTTTCCAGGCCAATTCACGGGTTATCACTGCGTCGGACCAGATGTTGACGGACTTGGTGAATCTGGCGAGGTAGTAAACAATGATTAAAGTCACACGCCTGGACGGCAGCGTCTTCGTGGTCAACGCCGACCGGATCGAGACTCTGGAGGCCAATCCGGACACGGTGATCTCGATGGCCGGGGAGCGGCAGTTCATCGTCCGGGAGAGCATCGCGGAGATCATCAAGCAGGTGGTCGCGTACAAGCGTCAGATTTACGCGATACCGAGGGTCGTAAAGTGAGACGTATTGCGTATTGCGTGTTGCGTGACACGGAATACGCAATACGCAACACACAACACGCTGAGTGAGGTTTCCTGCATGGACATTATGACCCTGGTCGGGTTGGTCCTGGCCTTTGGATCGCTTATCGCCTCGGTGTTCCTGGAAGAAGGCAAACTGGAATCGCTGTGGAACATATCGGGCTTTGTGATTGTCTTCGGGGGCACCTTCGGCGCGACGCTGATCAGCCACCCCCAGCAAACAGTGATGCTGTTGCCGAAGCTACTGATGCTGGCCGTCATGGGGAAAGTGGAGAAACCCGAGCACCTGGTCGATTTCTTCGTCGAGCTTGCCAACCAAGCGCGGCGCGAGGGGCTGCTGTCTCTGGAAGAGAAGGCGCGTGAGCTGACTAATCCCTTCCTTCGCAAGGGTATTATGCTGGTGGTGGACGGCGTTGATCCCAAGGTCGTGCGCGAGATTCTGCACACAGAGTTGAAGGCAATGGCTCACCGGCACAAACAAGGCTATGCCATGCTGGAGGCGATGGGCGGCTTCGCCCCGACGATGGGGATCATCGGTACGGTGATGGGACTGGTCAATGTGTTGAGCAATCTGAGCGATCCCTCCAAGTTGGGACCCGCCATAGCAGTTGCCTTCATTGCCACGTTCTATGGTGTGGCAACCGCCAATCTGCTCTGGTTGCCCATCGCCAACAAGCTCAAACAACGTAGCGCGGAGGAGGTATTCGTGCGCGAGGTGATGATCGAAGGTATTCTGGCCGTCCAGGCGGGCCACAACCCGCACATTGTCGGTGAGCACTTGAAGTCGTTTGTGGCGCCCAAGACGCGAGCCAGGCTGGACGCTGAGGGTAGCGCAGGACACGCCGCCAAGGAGGCCGCCTAAAACATGGCTGGTGGACACGGTGGCGGCGACGAGGGCGGCGGCGGCGGTGAGCTGCGTTGGCTGCTGACCTACGCCGACCTGATTACCCTGTTGCTGGTGTATTTTGTCGTGATGTTTTCCTTCTCCGATATGGACCTGAGGAAATTCCAGGCCCTGGCAGGCTCGATGCGCTCCGCCTTTGGAATCGTCGATCTCGAAGTGCTCAACGGGGGCCGCGCACCCGGGATGGGCGTCCTGACCGATCTGCCTCAGGTCAACCGGGAGTTTTTGCGTATCAGCAGCGCCGTAGGCCAGATGGCGCGCGAGCAAGGGTTGCAGAATAGCATCAGCGTGAACATGCGGCGTGACGGCGTGGTGATCAGCGTCGCCACCGGGATCCTGTTTACCTCAGGCAGTGCCGAAGTGCGGCCCGAATCGCTGAAAACACTGGACGCCATCGCCGCGCTCCTGGCGCCATTGCCCAACGAGGTACGGGTCGCTGGCCACACCGACGATATTTCCCCTGCACCGGAATGGCCCAGCAATTGGGAGCTGTCCACGGCGCGTGCCGTCACTGTCGTCCGGTACCTGGCGTCCCGCAAGGTCGACTCGCGCCGGCTGTCGGCGGTCGGGTTCGGGGAATTTCAGCCGCTGGTCCCGAACGATACGCTCGAACACCGGTCGCTCAACCGGCGCGTTGAACTTCTCGTCGTTTACCCAATGCAGAATGACATGCTGAAGGGACACTAGGGAGCTTTCATGAAAGCACGCCTGAAGAAACCGTTGATCGCTGCGCTGGCGCTGCTGGTGCTATTGGGTCTTGGCGCCGCTGTATACATGCTGATGCCGGCCCAGGCGGGAGGGCCTCTGCAGATCTCGATTAATATCGGCAACCACGGGACGGAAACACCGGCTGGGCCTTCGCCCGAGCAGCCGTCGCCGCCGCCACAAACATCCACGAAGCCCTCGCCGGGCCGCCCCACGCCAGTGCCGGCGCCGCCGCCTGAGGGGATCCTCTTGCCCGTCGGCACCAAGGTCATCAATCTGGCCGATCCGGGCGGCTACCGCTACCTGAAGACGTCGATCGTGCTTGAGTTCGAGCCCGAAGATCCGAAGTTCACCTCGCTGAAGGGGGAAGCACGGCTAAAAAAAGAAGAGGAGATGGTCAAGGAGCTGAAGAGCCGGACCGCGGTCTACGAGGACATTATCACGACGCTCCTCAGCAGCAAGACCTTCGAGGAGGTATTCACCATTCAGGGTAAGGAGCATCTCAAGGCGGAGATCAAAGAGCGGATTAATACCCGGTTGGGGCGCGAGGAAGTGCTGGAAGTCTATTTTACGGAATTCGTGATCCAGTAACCTGTAACTATGCCTGAGGAAATCCAGAAACTATCGCAACGCGAGATCGACGCACTGTTGTTGGCGACCCGCAATCCTACTGCAGCCGAAGCTGGCGGTAAGGATGCCCGGAAAATCCGGACATATGACTTTCGAAGCCCGGTCAAGTTCTCGAAAGAGCAACTCTGGACACTCCAGATGATGCACGAGACGCT
>JBBITV010000306.1:0-5151 GCA_037440585.1 Chloroflexota bacterium | reverse complement strand
AATGAACCGCGCAGCGTCTTCCTCGACACCGCCTACTGGAACGCCCGCATCCGCACCGACGCCGCCGGCCGCGCCGTCGTCCTCGTCCCGCTGCCGGATAACCTCACCCGCTGGCGTATCGTCGCCCGGGCCGTTACCGTGGATACGCGCGTGGGCGAAAGCATAAGTTCAGTGACAGTAACCAAGGACGTCGTCGTCCGGCCCGCGCTATCGCGCTTCTTGGTCCAGGGGGACACCCTGGCCGTCGACAGCATCGTTCACAACTTCACCCGCCAGAATTTGACAGCGAGCGCCTCCTTCAGCGCCACCGGATTGGTCGTCCTGGGCGATGCTGGCCCGCGTGATTTGCCGCTAGCTCCCGGCAGCTCCGCTGTGGCAACCTGGACGGCTGTCGCCAGCCGCGTCGGAACGGCAGAGATCCTGTGCAACGCCCAAACCCCGGCCGGGAACGATGCGGTCCTGCTGCCTCTGCCCATCAAGCCCTTCGCCGTTCCCGAACGCGAGAGTCGTGCTGGCATGGTTGACCATACGATCACTGAGACCATCACCCTCCCCTTCAACGCTGTGCCTGGCGCCTCGACCCTGGAAATCGGCCTGGCACCTTCCATCGCTGCCAGCCTGATGGACGGACTGGATGAAATCCTTGGCTACCCCTACGGCTGCGTCGAACAGACTATGAGCAAATTCCTCCCCAACGCGATGGTCGCCCAGGCCTTCCAAAAACTGGGCATCCGCAACGAGAGACTGGAAAAAGAGTTGCCTGACATGGTCCGCGTTGGTCTGCAAAAGCTGTACGGCTTTCAGCATGAGAATGGCGGCTGGGGCTGGTGGTACGACGACGACGACAATGTTTACCAGACCGCCTACGTTCTCTTCGGCCTGACCATGACCCAGCGCACCGGCTTTGCCGTCGATGCCGGGGTACTAGATCGAGGCTTTACGTTTCTAAACGACCACCTCCGTGCCACCGAAGACCCACGCATTCGCGCTTATGCACTTTATGTCATGTCAGTTGCCAATCGGGGTGATCTGACCGCCAGCCAGGCCCTCCTGACCGAGCGCGACAAGCTAGACACCTTCGCCCGAGCCGCACTGGCCCTGACCCTGGCCAAAGAAGGCAACCAGGCCGCCGCCCAGAGCCTGGTTGACGATCTGATCGCCAGTGCAGTCGATGCAGGCGCCACAGTCTACTGGCCCGAGAGCTCCGCCAGTGATGGGCGATATGGCTGGCTGGCGATGTCCTCGGCGGCGAAGAATACGGCGATGGCGCTGGAGGCGCTGATCCAGCTCCGCCACAATGCCAGTAGAGTCGAGGCAGCCGGCGAGAACGCTTCGGGTATAGCAGAGACGGTCGTCCCGGCTGCCTCACCCCTGCTCCCCAGGGCCGCGCGCTGGCTGATGAATCACCGCCAGGGCAAAGGCTGGCGCACTACCCAGGAGACGGCCTTCGCGATCATGGCCCTTTCCGACTACATTGTGGTTAGCCAAGAGATGGCCGCCGACTACACCTACCGGGTCTACCTGAACGACAACCTCCTGGCCACCGGCGTCGTCACACCAATTACCGTCACCCGGCCCATCACCCCGATTGTCATCGAAGCAGGCAGGCTGTCCACGGGCGAAAACCAGGTGCGGATCGAAAAAGATGGCACGGGCCGGTTGTATTACACCCTTGGCCTGCGCCTGCGCCTATTCTACGATCGGTTCGAGCCGGTCAAATCGGCTGGCAGCGGAATGACCCTGGAACGCACCTACCAGGACGCGACGACCCACGCACCACGCACCCGCTTCGCCACTGGTGATCTGGTCGAGGTCCGGCTGACCCTGGAGGCAGCCGAAGAAGCGATGTACGTCCTCCTGGAGGATCCGCTGCCGGCGGGCCTGGAAGGCATCCAGGAACGCATGACGCTGTCTGGCTACGGCGACACGTGGCTGCCCGGCCCACGCGCCGGTTTCTGGTGGCCGATCTACGGCTATAACCGCAAAGAGATCTATGACGACCGGGTCACGTTTTTCATGAGTTACCTGTGGCCCAGGCGCCACGAGTACACCTATCTTGCCCGCGCCACCCGCTCTGGCGTGTTTAGCGCGCTCCCGGCTGAGGCCGCGCCCATGTACGAGCCGGAAATCTGGAGCCGTTCGTCTAGCGCCCTTATCGAGATCAGCCCCGAAGCGGTCGTCCCCCGCCCCGCGCTGCGCGGCGATTTCGACCGGGACTGCCAGGTGACGGCGTTCGACGCGCGCCAGGTGGCAGGCATTTGGGGCGCGCGTCAGGGGGAAAACGCCTACAACCCCACCCGCGACCTGGTCGGCGACGGCAGGATCGACCTGGTGGACCTGGTACAGGTGACCAGCAACCAGGACCGCACCTGCCGCTCCGGCGACGCGCCCCCGCCGCCCGATCGTGTCGTCATGCGCCCTTCGCTGCGCGTGGCGCCCACGCAGACCGAAGTCGGCATCGGCGGAATTGTCACCGCAGTTATTGCCATCGACAGTGCCACCGACCTGGGCTCTTTCGAGCTGGTCCTAACCTTCGACCCGGTTGTACTGGAGGTCATACGGGTGCAGCCAGGCCCGTTTCTGGGTAGCGCCGGCAGCAACCCCGTCACGCTTGGTCCGCGAATTGACGACCGGATCGGCCAGGTGAGGCTGGGTGCCTACACCTCGCCAGGCCAGCGCGGGGCGGACGGAAGCGGCGTACTGGCATCGGTGGTCTTCGGCGTCCGCGCGTTGGGGACCTCACCCCTGACTCTGACCGGCGTCCAGGTGCTGGACAGCGTTGGCAGCCGGCAGCCGATTCAGGAACTGGCGGGCGGTTCAGTAGTTGTGCGCGGATTCGGATACTACTTGCCGCTCGTGCGGCGATAGGGGAGCCCGATCTTATTTCAGAGGAGTCGTTTTACTCCGTTTTTCTACATAATATTGGATAAGTAAATTCTGGTTGCGCCGGAGCAATAAAACTCCATCGACCAGGTAAATGCTGGTACCCACCATCTGAAGCAGGCCCAGGACGATGTGCCAGTGGCCGCCTATGAACTGCTCTGGCCAAGTGCTCACCAACCACCAGGAGACAAAGGCTGAGGCAGTGAAAAAAGGCATGATCAGGCGGACGTTCAGGAGTTGCCCGCGTCGCATCGCTTCAAGCAGACGCTGGCCTGCCGGTTCGAGGCGATTCTGAACATGGCGGTCGAGCATGCGCAGATCGAGTCCGTACAGCAGCCAGATGGCCGCGGCGAAGCAGGTGTTGAGAGCGAACCAGTTGGGCACGTTGGTGACCTGCGTCAGGGTTACGCCCTCCACCAGGGTCGCGGCGAAGTACATGAAGTTGTGCCCGAATTCAAGGGGCCAGTCGATGACTGAGAAGGTGTGGATGAGCGAGCGTGACCAGAAAAGGAGAATGATCACCAGGCCTGTGACCAGGTAGGGCCAGTATTCGACTTGCAATGTGATAATGGGCTGGACGGCAGCGCCGGCCAGCATCTGGAGAGCCAGACCCTGGATAATGCTGATGAGGGTTAGCTCAATAGTAACGACCATCGCGTCAAGATCTGTCTTGACCTGGCGGGCCGTGGCGCTGTTCTGCGCCGGACCTGGTTGTTCTGCCATTTGGTCCCCGAAAAAGAGGATAAGCAGCAATACGGTCCTAAAGGTGCGACGCACGCCGAAGTGCGTCGCACCTTTAGCCTTAAGAAACCCCCAGGGCTACTCCTGTTAGCGTATGAGCAGGGGCAGGTTCAACTCCCCACCTACCAGGAACTCACCCACGTCAAAGAAGTCAGTATCACCATCTTTAGACACAAGCCGTAGCTGCTGCTGGTAGAGACCGCGCGCCCCCCCGAGCTTGGGTGATATTACCCACTTGAGATCGAAGGCCGGGCTGTCTGGGCCGAGGCTCTGCTCGCTCATCTGCGACACGTGTAGAATGACCGTCGCGTTCTGCAAGTCAGACCCAACGCCGATTGTGCTGCCCGTGCCGCGATTGTTGGGGTCCTGCGGATCTACCAGGTAGACCTTCTTATCTGCCGTGGTATACAGACCCAGGAAGGGCGTCTCGACGGAGGGCGGCTCGTTCCTGACATAAGGCCGGGTGATCTTGAACCAGACTTCAGTGATGTTGCTCCAACCGGCGATGTTGTCACAGGTCGTTGTGATCACCGCTGGCCCACTGATTTCGGCCAGCCGGCTGCTTATGGCCGGCAGGCGGACTGACTCGGGGGTGTGCACCGCGTTGTCTCTGGCAATGGCCGGAGCACCGGCACTGTCCCGAGAGAGGAAAGCCACGCCCAGGCGGTCAGATGGTGAGATGATGCGAATGTACGGCGGATAGTTGCTGCCCCACGTGCCGCCGCTCGGCTCCATGTGCTTCTCGATCCCCAGCGTTTCTAGACTGAGTATACCGCCTTCGCTCCAGGCGACGAACGGCGCCAGGCCATTGGTCGCAATCGAGGGTGTCACGGCGTCCTCAAAACCCAGCAAATTGATCCCGTTGTCGCGCGTATCCAGGTCCCAGCGCTCGCGTCCTGTGCGCACATCGGCCAGATGGCGAACGTAGACGCGCTTGTTGCCCCCAAATTCCTCGGAGAAGGTGACGAACGGGACACTACCCGCAAACGCAATGTCCGGGTCCGATGCGTCATCAAAGGAGGGCTGGAGGTTGAGTGACCCACCGACCGGGATGAAGCGGTTGCTGCTCGGGTCGTACCGGCTGACGTAGATGTTGTCGTGCCCCTTGGAAATGTCACTCTCCACGAAGACGATCCAGGGCACCAGCTCATTGGTTCCGGGTATCGGACCAATCGCAATGCGCGGGTCGCGAGCATCGTTAACGTTGCTACGATTGAGCGCACAGTTCCGCCCATCGCCCGTGCACCCACCGACGATTTCCCACGTGTTGCCAACCTGCCGGGCTACGAAGATGAACTTGTGCGGCAGGCCACCACCCTCTTCGTACCACACGGCCCAGGCCTGGTCGCCACTGACGGCAATGTCCGGCTCGCGCCCGTTGGCCAGGGGGCGGAAGTTGAGACCCCCGCCAACCGGGTCCCAACGAAAGCCGCCCAGCTGCTCTCGAACCTGGCCACGAAAATGTCCTGTAGCGTCGTGCCCGGTGCGCTCTCGGCGAACGCCACCCACTGGGCGACGGCCGTGCCC
>JBBITV010000305.1:0-5188 GCA_037440585.1 Chloroflexota bacterium | reverse complement strand
AGGCAGAACCTGGCCGATGTCCAGAACGGTATCGACCCGGTTGAGAAAACCAGACAGGCCCTCGACCAGGCGAAGAACACCCTCTGGGCGGCCCAGATCGACCGCGATGGCATCGCCGGCCAGGTCGAGGGGGGCCGGGCGGGCCAGTATCAGCTCGAATCGGCCAACGCCAGGGTCGCCAATGCCGAGTTGTCGCTACAGCAAGCGCAACAAGCCTTTGATGCGGCAGTTGCTAGCCAGTCGAACACCCCGCTGGCACAGGCCCAGGCCCAGGTGAAAGAGGCCGAGGCGGCCCTGGCGAAGTTGTTGAATACCACGAACCCGCAGGATGTCACGGCGGCCGAGGCGAATTACAGAAAAGCGGCGGCAGGGCCAACTGCCGAAGACCTGGCCATTGCCGAGGCCAACGTCGAGACGGCCCGGATCAACCTGGAGCAGGCCCGACTGAAGCTCAAGAACGCCCAGTTGGTCGCGCCGTTCGATGGGACGGTCACCGCCGTCAACATCCAACGTGGCCAGCAGGTGGGCATGAATACCAACGCCATCGGCCTGGCCGATACCGGGCGCCTGGAGATCAACGTCAACCTGGCCGAGGTGGACCTGCCGAAATTGCAGGTCGGCCAGGAGGCGCAGGTCAGCCTGGATGCACTTGCCGGCAAGACGCTGGACGGCAAGGTGACCCAGATCGCCCCGGCCGGGATGATGCAGCAGGGGGTCGTGAACTACCCGGTCACCATCGCGCTCACCGGTGCGGACCCCACGGTGAAGCCCGGCATGACGGCGAATGTGAACGTCATCGTCGAGCGCAAGGAAAATGTGCTGGTGGTGCCGAACCGGGCCATTCGCACGCAGGGCCGCCAGCGCTTGGTCACTGTGGCATACGAGGGCCAACTGATCCAGGCGCCGGTCCAGACCGGGATGAGCAGCGACTCGCAGACCGAGATCCTGAGCGGATTGAAGGAGGGTGACGAGGTCGTTCTAAATACGACGACGCCTTCCAACTCAACCTCCGGCTTCCGGGGCGGATTGGGCGGTGGGGCACCGGTGTTCACCGGGCCCATGCACTGAGGAGGGAGTCACATGCAACAGCGAATCTTGTTTGTCGTCGCCGCGCTGGTACTGGCGGCGGTCACAGGGGTAGGCAGCTTCTTCTATGGGACGTCGGTCGGCGAGGCGCGGGCCAACCAGGTGCGCCAGGCGTTCTTCCGGGACCGCTCCGGCAATGACATGGCCAGCCATGATATGGCGTCCGCGCAGCCAGGCGTGGGCGGGCCGTCTAACCAGGGCGGGACGGTCGGGCAGGTGAAGAGCGTCAACGGCCAGACCATCGAAGTCAGCACCCGGGACAACGTGACCAGGGTGACGGTCGACGATAAGACCCAGGTGACCAAGTCTTGTGCCGGCACCCTGGACGACATCAAGCCTGGCCAGCGCATTTTCGTCCAGGGCGACACGGCCGGCGGCACGGTGACGGCACGGTCCATTCAACTGGTTGCGGAGCGAGGACAGCCGTGATGCGTGATGCGTGGGCGGTATACCCATAGGCCACAGCAATTCCAAATATGCTTGCTCAGAAGGTTGTCACCCCTTCGTTGCACTCAGGGCAGGCTCTGAGCGCAGCGAAGGGTCTCTGCTCCGTTGCACCGAGACTTTCATTGTAGCCAGGAGATGCTTCGCTCCGCTCAGCATGACAGCGGGCTGAGCATCTGCATATTTGGAATTGCTGCATAGGCCAAACTGCTCTTGTGTTTTGAGCAAGGGCATGATATACTTGAGGATTAGGATGCTCGACCTCGCTCGCGCGAAATGATGTTGGCCTATACCCCGAGGTTGGCTTGAAACATCGCCCGCGACACTTATTGTTCTGGTTCCTCTCTCTTGTCTTGCTGCTGGCAGGATGCAGCAGCCAGCCGGCTTACAGAAACGTGCCTGTAAGTGGTGCAGTCACAGGGCCGACCAGATTGCCCCTGCGAGTTGGCGTGGCCGCCATCCTCTCGCCCCGCAGCACCTTCCAGAGCTACGCCGAGCTGCTGGAATACCTGGGAAAGAAGCTGGATCGCCCGGTGGAGTTGATCCAGGGCAACACCTACGCCGAGATTAACGAGCTGGTCCGCATCGGCCAACTGGACCTGGCCTTTGTCTGCACCCGGGCCTACCTGGAGGGGCAGCGGGACTTCGGCATGGAGCTCCTGGTTGCCCCACAGGTCCGGGGAGAAACGGTCTACTACTCTTACCTGGTCGTCCCCGCCGAGAGCCAGGCCGACAAGCTGGCCGATTTGCGAGGCAAGACCTTCGCTTTCTCCGATCCCCTCTCTAACTCCGGGCATCTGGTCCCGGTCTACCAACTCCGGCAGATCGGTGAGAAGCCGGAGACCTTCTTCCGCACGACTCTCTTCACCTACAGCCATGACAACTCCATCAAAGCGGTGGCCAGCAAATTGGTAGACGGCGCAGCGGTGGACAGCCTGGTGTATGACTATCTTCAGATCTTCCAGCCGGAGGCCGTCGCCGGGACCAGGGTCATTCAACGCTTCGGGCCCTATGGCATCCCCCCCGTAGTCGTTCATCCCGGCCTGGATGCCGGCTTCAAAGCCCAGCTCCGCGACCTGCTCCTGGGCATGGACGAGGATCCTGGCGGCCAGGCCATCTTGAACAAACTCTTGATTGACCGCTTTGTCGTGGTGCCGGATAGCCTGTACGACTCTGTGCGGGACATGATGGCGGAGGTTTTGCGATGAGGCTGGGACTGGTGGTCGGCCAAACGGTACAGAGAACGTTGCGCCAGGGCCGGCAAAACCTGCTGGCCGCCTTGCACAGCCAGACCCAGACGCTGGGCCGGCGAGGCTGGCGTATCGCCGGGCGCGTCAGCGTGCAGGCGAAGATCATGGGCATCGTGCTGGGGCTGGTTCTTTTTCTGGGCCTGGGCGTGACCTACCAGGTACGGGAAGTCATGAACCGCGCCCTGATCCACCAATTGGAAGAGCAGGGTATCTCCCTCACCCGGGATCTGGCCGCCCGCAGCACCGACCTGATATTGACTAACAACCTCTTCGCTTTGCACGAGCTGCTACGCGACACGGTGGAAAACAATAACAACATCCGCTATGCTTTCCTGCTCAACGCGCGGGGCCAGGTATTGGTCCACTCCTTCGCCGGCCGTTTCCCTGCCGCACTGGCCACCATCAACCCGGTCGAGCCTGCGGAGCGCTATCATCTGGAGATGCTGGACACCGAGGAGGGGCTGATCTGGGACTTCGCCGTGCCCATCTTCGACGGCCGGGCGGGCGTGGCGCGAATCGGCCTGACCGACGAGCCGCTGCGCCGCGTGGTGGAGGATGTGACACGCGGACTACTGGCTGCCACCGGGCTGGTGTCCCTGCTGGGCGTTTTGGCGGCTTACCTGCTCACCCGGGGGCTGACGCGGCCTATCTTCGAGTTGGTGGCCGCTACCCAGGCAGTGGCTCGGGGGAATTTCACCCGGCGCGTCACGCCTTGGGCCGACGACGAAATCGGCCAGCTTAGTACCGCCTTCAACGCCATGACCGCAGACCTGGCCCACAAGGAGGCGCTGCGCCAGGAACTGCTGGAGAAGCTCATTCGCGCCCAGGAAGAAGAGCGCCGGCGCATCGCCTGGGAACTGCATGATGAGACCGGCCAGGCCCTGACCTCCCTCAAGTTCGGCCTGCGCAGCCTGGAGCAGAGCACCAGCCCCGCCGAGACCGGGACCCATCTGCAGGCCTTGCGGGACCTGGTGGGCCAGATCCAGCAGAGCCTGCACGATCTGGCAGTCGAACTGCACCCACCTGCTCTCGACGAGCTAGGGCTGGTGGCGGCGCTGCAACGCTATACTACCCTGTACGTGCGCCACACCGGGTTAACCGTCGATTTCCAGACGATGGGCCTGAATGAGGAACGCCTCTCCCCCCAGGTGGAGGTCACGGCTTACCGTCTGATCCAGGAGGCCCTGACCAACGTGGCCCGCCACGCCCATGCTGAGCACGTGTCGGTCATGCTGGAGCGCCAGAAAGAACAGCTCATAGTCATCGTGGACGATGATGGACAAGGGTTTGACGCCCGGACGCGGTTGGAACGCGGCACAACCCAGGGGCAGTTGGGTATTCATAGCATGCAGGAAAGAGTTGCGCTGGTGGGCGGGGTATTCACTATTGAGTCGCAGCCCGGCCAGGGGACGACGGTCTTTGCCCGGCTACCCCTGGTCAGTAATCAGTAATCAGTGTAGCCAGATCTAGTCGCTCGTCGATCCATTCCCGCACAAGTGCACTCACTGTTTTGTTGGCCGCTAACGCTTCAGCGTGTAGCACACCCTTCGTGAAAGCATCCAGATGGATCGTGAGTGAATCAGTCAACTGCCTCCCCGATCCGTCAGGCTGGAATGGCTTGAAGTAGCTGGCATCGTACAGATAATCTTCACCTTCGTTGTCAATGACACGAATCACATCCGCGTCCTTCTCGGCATCGGTCAGGGAGAGTGCCTTGTAAACTTGACCGACGGTCAGATCGATTTCGTAGTTATCATTTTTGATACACTGAACGTATCGTATGCTATTCATCCAGAAACCTCTTTATGACATCCAACTGCAAACATATTATACCCCAAAAAAGGAGTGCAGTCCATCTTACTAATTACTGATTACTTTTCAGTTTCAGAGAGGTGGCGCCATGAATCAGATGCGCGTGCTCCTGGCAGATGACCACGCCGTGTTGCGCGCCGGTCTGCGCTTGCTTTTGGAGGCCGAACCGGATATGGTGGTGGTGGGCGAGGCGGCCGATGGCCGCCAGGCGGTGATGCTGGCGCGTGAGCTGCGGCCGGACGTGCTGCTTCTGGACCTGACGATGCCGCGCCTGGGCGGCCTGGACGCCCTGGGTGAGCTGCGCCGCCTGGCACCTGGCTGCCGGGTGCTGGTGCTCACCATGCACGACGACGAGAGTTACCTGCGCCGCGCCCTGGCCGCGGGCGCTGCTGGCTACGTCCTCAAGCAAGCCGATGATCGGGAACTGCTGGTCGCGCTGCGCGCCGTGGCCCGGGGCGAGGTCTATGTGCCACCGGCGCTGGCCCCGGCGCTACTGGAGGACCTGATTCCTCAACGCCAGCCGGTATCTGCGCCGCCTCGCCACAGTTTAAGCGAACGGGAGGAGGCGGTCATCCGGCTGGTGGCCCAGGGCTACA
>JBBITV010000304.1:0-5190 GCA_037440585.1 Chloroflexota bacterium | reverse complement strand
GCCGGGACACCTGTCTCGCGCAACTGCACCAAGAATATTATATACAAGGAGGTGAGCCAGACGCGCAACTGAGATCCTCTGAAGCAATGGGCTTTCACGAGGGAAAGCCTTCCACTCGTAATGGATCTTCTGAGGAGGACAACATGAATAGTCGTAAGAGACTGGCTCTCGTAGCCACCGTCCTGGTCCTGACCTGCCTTATGCTCGCTTCTGACTCGACGGCCGCCGGCTGGGGCACCGACGTGGTGGGCATGCCCACCCCGCCCCTCAAGGTGGACCTCAAGCTGTCCTCGTTGCCGGGTGCAGGCAAGTCCACTCAGCTCATGGCAACGGTCAGCGCGTTCCAGGATGCACCAGGCACTACGGTGGAAATCAACCTGCCTGACGGCGTCAAGCTGGTCAGCGGCGACCTGACCTGGCAGGGTGACCTGAAGGCCGGGGAGTCCGCGTCCTTCTCGGCCGGCATCCTGTTCACCGCAACAGGGGAATTCGAAATCACGGCCTCGGCCCGCAGTCCGATCGATGCCCACAACACCCGGCTGGGTGAAGGGGCCGTGGCCGTCAATGTCGGCGCAGAGAGTAGCCGCCTGGCCCTGGCGACCCAGGACTTCAGCCGGCCACAACGCCAGGTGCTGGTCGTAGTCGACGGCGTCGAGCCGGTGGAGAAGCCAGACGCCTCGGGCGCGGGCGTGACGGAGCACAAGAGCCCGTCTGCCTGTGGCAGCGTCCGGGCCTACGGCTGGGCCTACTTCCGCAACGCCAGCGATACAGGATGGATCCCGGCTCAGAATGTCCGCGTCGAGCTGTGGGACTCGGATAGCTGGTCAGGAGACGATTACCTGGGCTCCGACATCGCAGATAGCAACGGTTACTGGTCGGTTGGCCCGGTCAGCCAGGACGACGAGTGGTGGACCTGCGGCCTGGACCTGTACAACATCTTCGTGTACGATGCCAGTTGGAGCCGGGTGGAAAACGGTTCAGGTGACCGCTATGCCTGGTACTCGGGGACGGCCAGCAACGTGGGCGATGGCACCTATAACTTTGGCGGCGGGGGCATTCCCTACTCGCTGGAGGAGTACCGGGCGCGCAACATCTACCAAACAGCCCGTCGCGCCTGGGTGGCCCTGCTCACCCGCGCCTTCGTGCCGGCTGCCAAAGCGACCATCCAGTACCGCCACAGCCACAATTCGGACCAAACCTGGCCGCACTTCAGCCGCAACTCGCAGAAGATCTACCTGCCCGGCGTCGGCCAGGACTGGTCCCTCTACAGCAAACAAAAGACCATTCTCCACGAGCTGGGCCACCACTACCAGTGGGAGCTGTACGGCGACTGGCTGCCCACAACCTACTGTCCCAGCCCGCACTACGTCGACGGCGCTTCACACGACAACTGCGCCTGGACCGAGGGGTTCGCCACCTACGTCGCCCTGTTCGTCAATGAGCCCGACGGCGACCGGACCGCCTATGGCTATAACTACGAAAACTTGCCTTCCTGCGCCAGTTTTGCCTGCGGCTCGAACGTGGAGGGCCGGGTGACAGCTTCTCTGTGGGACATGTCCGACAGCAATAACGAAGGCCCGCAAGACGTTTACACGTCCGGACTGAGCGGCGGAAGGCACAAGATCTGGGACATCGTGGACACCGGCGGCCACCACGACAACTTCTGGCAATTCTGGGTGGCGTACCGGAACCGCTTTGGCAAGTTCAGCGTCGACCACGATGCCTGCCGGGGGGTGCGGGCCATCCGGCAAAACAACGGGGATGGCTCCCTGGGCGGCTTCATCTGGTTCGACGAGTGGGTGGACATGGGGGACATCCCGACCCAGACCATGGTCAGAAATACTATCAAGTACATTGACCTCTGGGCCTATGCCGATGACTATGAGTGCCGGGATGGGGACCTGACATATGTGATCGACTATGTCAGCAACCCCAGCGTGGGCGCCAGTGTCACGGCGGGTGGATTCGTCAAGTTGCAGCCCGCATTCAACTGGACCGGCTGGAGCCAGATCCGGGTATGGGCCGGCGACGGCCTGATGTGGGACTACGACTACTTCTGGGTCAACGTTACTGCTTCTGTGGCCGACGCCGTGGAGGAAGCACCGCCGGTGGGCCTCGTGGTTCCTCTGCAAGAAACGCCCCCCGGCACCCCGGCCCCGTTGGTCACGCCGACGCCGGGAACAACCACGCCCGAGCCGACGTATACCCCGCCGCCACCGCCCGAGACGCGGGAACCCACAGCCACGCCGATCGGGGTGCCGACGGACACCCCCACTCCCGAGCCGACGCCGACCCTGGAAGTGCCACCGAGCCTGACGCCAGGCGTCGACCCCACGCGACTGCCCACTGCCACCCCGACGGAGACACCCACGGCAGTGCCCACCTCCTTCCCGCCCACGCCTACGCCCACACCGCCCAGATTGAGCATCGACCCCGACGTGGTCAGTCTCAAGCAGCACCAGGCCTTTACCTTCACTGTTCGCTACGGCGCGCCGCCCTACAGTTGGTATGGGACCGGTGGCGCAGTCACGCCGTCTGGTGCCGACCAGGCGAGCTACACCGCCGGCGCCGACCGGGGCAACTTCGTCGTCGCCGTCAGGGACAACACGGGAACCGAGGCGGTAGCCAACGTGCTGATAGGCGGCCTGGAGATCACCACCAAACCCGAAGGACGGCCCACCCACATCAACGTGGGAGACACCCTCGAGTTCAAGGTGGACGATCTGTCGTCGGCGACGCGCGCGCCGTTCTTGTGGATCCTGGACGGCAAGGGGCCTGAGACGGCGGTCGGTATCATCCAGGCCCAGGCTGGCGGCGAGGAGGCCATCTTCACCGCGCGCGGCAACGGCACGGCCCTGGTGACCGCCTACGGGACCGATCCCGACGGCAACGTGGTCAACAGCAACGCCATCCTGGTCATCGTGGGCAATACCCTGGAAATCCCCGACGTTAAGGGGGTCGTAGGCCAGCAGGCCACCGTCCGCATCAATCTCAATAACATCGCCAACCGGCCGGTCGGCAGCCTCGCGATGACTATCCTCTACCCCACGAGCCAACTCAGATTCAAATCGGCCGAGCCGACCTTCCGCAGTTCCAACTTCACGGTTGGCTTCAACCAGCCCACGGCGGGTGAAGTGATAATCATTCTGACCTCGCTGACCGGTGAGACGATTCAACCGGGCCGTGGCCCGATCCTCGATCTCCTCTTCGACGTGCTCGCCTCTGACGCACAGCCGGGCAGCACCACGGCGAACCTGGACTTCAAACCCGACAGCGTGACCATGCTGGATAACCAGGAGCCGCCGCAGGAGATCACGGTGCAGCCCAAAGGCGGGACGTTCAGCGTGGTGGAGGCCAGCGCCCTGGTGCACGACGGAGACGTGGACCAGAACGGCAGGGTCAACGTGCGCGACCTGGCGCTCGCCATCCAGATCTTCCTCAACCGCTACGCACCGTCCACCGAGGAGTTCGCCGCCGCTGACATCTCGCCTCTGACTACGGGAGACGGAAACGTCAACGTCACCGACGTGCTCAAGATCTTCAACAAAGCGTTGGGCAAGCCTATCTCCCTCTTCCGGCTCCTGGCCGGGACGGGGCCCATCACCTTGCGCGTGCCCGACCGGGCCAGCGCCCGCGCCGGCGAGGAGTTGCTGGTGCCTGTCACGCTGAATCACCCCGCCGACGCTGTGGGCGGCCTGGACTTCACCCTGGTCTACACGGCGACGACAGGCGTCTACACGCCGACACTGACCCTGGCGCAGCGGGCCGTGCCCATGCGCTCGTCCCTGAACACCGACATCACCGGGCGCACCAAGGTGATTCTCTACAGTCCGGACACGGTACAGAACATCGCTGCCGGCGAGGGCAACCTGTTGACCCTGAGCTTCGGGACCGTGGCGCAAGACGTTTCGCTGAAAGTCAGTGTCGCCAGTTCGACGGTTAGCGACCTGCGCGGCGATGCGATGGCGCATACGGTCAGCCTGTACGATCCCAGGGCACCCAGTGATGATCCACGGCGCGCCAATCTCTACGTGCCGCTCATCCTGAAGAATCACTAAGCGCCTGGGTGAGCAGTGTTCGTAGTGACGACTTCAGTCGTCATTTGGGAGCGATTGTCGGGTTGAAAACGACTAAAGTCGTCACTACGAACTCCAACATCTGTAGAGGAGTGGAGTCGAGGCTTCAGCCGGTGGAAAGCCGCGCGCCAGGCTGGAAGCCATGCGCTGAGAGAGCCAAGCCCCTTCGGGGCTGGAGGTTAGCCCGTAGGGCTTCGTTCTTTCAGCCCGGTGGGTTTTACCCCCGGGTCTCTTGCCCCTGGCTGAAGCCTTGACTCCATCATTAGACAGAGGAGGAATCCCGATGAAAACGCAGAGAATAGGTATCATAGCCACGGTTGCCATGGCGGCCGCCCTGATCATGGTCATGGCAGTCGCCGCAGAGCCGCCGGTGGACTTTGGAGTGCAGGGAAGCGCGAGCCCTCAAGCCACCGTGTCCCTGTTAATCAGTTACCAGGGCCGCCTGGCAGATCCGAGCACCGGCCAGGCCATGCCCGATGGTAATTATAGCATGGCTTTCAGCCTATACGATGCGGAAGCCGCCGCCAGGCCCTTGTGGACCGAGAGCAAGACCGTGGTGGTCAGCAACGGGGTGTTCAGCACCCACCTGGGGGACACGACCGCTTTGAGCACGAGCCTGTTCAACGGCCAGGCTCTGTGGCTGGGCATCCAGGTCGGGCACGACCCCGAGGCGACGCCACGCCAGCGCATCACCGTGGTGCCCTACGCGGCCGGGCTGGTGCCGGGCGCGCAGATTGCGGATAGCTCCACCGGGGCGATCCTGTCCGTCACCAACAGCGGTACGGCGTCCACCAGTTCTGCCGTTCTGGGCATCGCCGGGTCCGCCGCTGGCATCTCTCTCCTCCAGGAAGCCGGTGTCAGAGGCGAGGCGTCGGCTGGCTTCGGCGTGGCGGGGCTGAGCTCCAGTAGCTTTGGTGGCTACTTTGAAAGCAACGCCTATCATGGCATCTATGCCACGAGCGGTTCCGCCAATTACGCCGCCATCCGCGCCTCCAACAGCGGCAACGGTGCCGGAGCCTATGGCGTAGAGGGGCGCAGCTTCAGCAGCTTTGGCGGCTTCTTTACCAGTACCAACGACCAGCTTGACCTGGGCCTGGGCGGTGCTGTAGGAAGG
>JBBITV010000303.1:4913-5202 GCA_037440585.1 Chloroflexota bacterium | reverse complement strand
TTTGAGTGAATAATACCACTTCGGTAACATTTTACATGAACGAATACGCCTGTTTGCCCCTTCGCCAAGATCTGCATATAATTTCGGCGTTATCTGTGGAATGAAGGAGGTCCAAGAGCAGCGATGCCCATCTACCAGTACGAATGCTCTCAATGCAACTACACTTTTGAGCGCATGCAATCCTTTCGATCTGACCCGATACGTGAATGTCCGGAATGTAGTGGCGCGGTGCGACGGGTGATCTCCCCCGTCGGGGTCATTTTCAAGGGGTCCGGTTTCTATATCACCG
>JBBITV010000303.1:0-4903 GCA_037440585.1 Chloroflexota bacterium | reverse complement strand
AGGTTTCCTCAGGCTCGAAACCCAAGGAGATCAGCGCCCCCAAGTCCGGCAACGGCGCTTCAGAAACTGCCAGGGCAACGGCTTCCGAAACTTCTGACTAACGCAGATTACCGCACACGCCAAACAAGAGGGCTCCTCGTCCCCAACGGATGAGGAGCCCTTTATTGTGCAAGGCAGAGTACTGGTCTAAAGCTGGAAATAGCCTGTCGCCGGGACAATCTTGTAATTGAAGTTCAGCACGTATCCCAGCAACTGTCGGCGCAACTCTTTCCACTCCCGGGTCCTCATCGCCTGGACCAGTGCCTCACGATCTTCAGCCACCCAACCTGCCAGAATCTGAGGAGCATCGCCGTAGATGGTATACCAGGCCTCAGTGGGCCGTACCCCCAGTCGCATCATGCCTGGGACAAGGGTTTTGACCGCAAAGTCAAAATACTCGCTTTCCTTGCCCGGTTGAATATCCCACGACATCAGAAGCTTCATCATGCAGTAGTCCCTCCTGCCAAATTCGGCGAATACAATCGTACCACAGATCAGTGTTTCGTGCAAGCCCAACCCAGGCAAAGGGCATGGCATCTGCGGATTGACAAAACCTGCTGAATCAGGTAAAATTCGATTACGAACGACGGTGAACAGGAGGAGTAGACCGAAAGGCGCTCGATAGAGAATGGAGGTCACCGGGTGGAAACCCCCTGCGAGACGCGCGGTCGAAAGTCGCCTGGGAGTTGATTGGCTGATGGCGGATGGCTGATGGCAGATAGCCGACAGCCGATGGCAGTAGGTCAATCCGGGTAGCCCGTTATCGCAACTAGAGCGAGCGAATGGATGACTGCGTGGCAGATGCCATCAGCTATCTGCCATCTGCCATTCGCTAACCAAGGTGGTACCACGGGAGATTAACCCTCTCGTCCTTGTGACGAGAGGGTTTTTCATTAATGTGCCTATTCGAGGACGAGGTGCACTGATGTCGAATGATCTGCCCAAAACCTACGACTTCAAGTCGACGGAAGAAAGACTGTACAACTGGTGGTGGCAAAACGGCTGGTTCAAGCCTGAAGTTCACCCGGATGCCGAGCCCTTCGTCATCAGCATCCCGCCGCCTAACGTGACCGGTGAGTTGCACGTGGGCCATGCCATGTTCGTCGCCATGGAGGACCTGATGATCCGGCACGCACGCATGAAGGGCCTGGCGGCGCTCTGGGTGCCGGGCAGCGACCACGCTGGCATTGCCACGCAACTCCAGGTCGAAAAGATGCTGGCTGCCGAGGGCACCAACCGCCGCGCGATCGGGCGCGAGGAATTCTTGCGCCGGACCTGGGCGTGGAAGGAAAAATACGGCGGGATCATCACCCAGCAATTGCGCCGGCTGGGCGCGTCCTGCGACTGGGACCGGGAACGATTCACCCTGGACGAAGGCCTGTCGGCAGCGGTGCGCGAGGCCTTCGTGCGCCTGTACCGGATGGGGCTGATTTACCGGGGCGAGTACCTGATCAACTGGGCGCCGGGCCTGCAAACGGCCGTCTCGGACCTGGAGGTAGAATACAGCGAAGAAGAAGGAACTCTGTACTACTTCAAGTACCCTATCGCCGGGCGCGATGGCGAGTACATCCCCGTGGCGACTGTGCGCCCCGAAACCATCCTGGGCGACACCGCCGTGGCCGTCCACCCGGACGACCCACGCTACCGGCACCTCATCGGCGAGACGTGCCTGGTACCGATCCTGAAGCGGCCCATCCCGGTGATCCATGACACTTATGTCGATATGAACTTCGGCACCGGCGCCCTGAAGATCACGCCGGGCCACGACCCGGCCGACTTCGAGATCGGCCAGCGCCACGGGCTGCCTATCGTCAACGTGATGAACCCGGACGCGACGATGAACGAGAACGCCGGGCCGTACGCCGGGCTGGACCGCTTCGAGTGTCGCAAGAAGCTCTGGGCGGATATGGGAGCCGCCGGGCTAACCCTGAAGACCGAGCCCTACCATCTGACCGTGCCCCGGTCACAGCGCGGCGGCGAGATTGTCGAGCCCCTCGTCTCGACCCAGTGGTTCGTCCGGATGAAACCCCTGGCCGACCTGGGGCTGGAGGCCGTGCGCAGCGGGCGCATCCGGATCATCCCGGAGCGGTTTACGAGGGTGTATTACAACTGGCTGGAGAACATCCGCGATTGGTGCATCAGCCGGCAACTGTGGTGGGGTCATCGCATCCCGGCGTGGTATGGGCCGGATGGGTCCATGTTCGTGGCGCACACAGCAGAAGAGGCGCACGCCCAGGCCAGAAAGAAGTATGGGAAAGAAGTGGAGTTACGTCAAGACGACGACGTGCTCGACACCTGGTTCAGTAGTGCCCTGTGGCCGTTCTCGACGCTCGGCTGGCAGGAGCCCACACCGGACCTGCAACGCTATTACCCGACCTCGGTGATGGAGACGGGTTATGACATCCTGTTCTTCTGGGTGGCACGGATGATCATGGACGGTTTGCTGCTCACCAACAACGTCCCGTTCCACACCGTGTACCTGCACGGTTTGATCCGAGACCAGTACGGGCGCAAGATGTCCAAGACCGCCGGCAACGTGATTGACCCGCTGGAGGTCATGGACAAGTACGGCACCGATGCCCTGCGATTCACCCTGCTGACCAGTGCCACCCCTGGCAACGATATCAACCTATCCGTAGACCGGGTGGCTGCCAACCGCAACTTCGCCAACAAGATCTGGAACGCGGCACGCTTCGTTCTCATGAATCTGGGTAGACCAGGTTCCGAGGTTCAAAGTGTAACAAACGAGACTTCAATCTCCAATCTCAAATCTCTCGATCTACCTGACCGCTGGATCCTTTCCCGCCTCAACTCCGTCATCGCCAGCGTCAACCGGCTCTTCGACGCCTACCAGTACGGTGAGGCGGGGCGGCAGGTGTACGAATTCCTGTGGGGAGAGTTCGCAGACTGGTACGTGGAGATTTCCAAAATTGCTTTTGGCGGGGCAAATGAGGAGGCAAAGCAACGCGCGCGGGCGATCCTGGTACACGTCCTGGACCAGGCTCTGCGGATGCTGCACCCGTTCATCCCATTCGTCACCGAAGAGATCTGGCAGCACCTGCCGCACGCGCCCAACGAAGCGCCAGCCCTGATCGTCGCCCGCTGGCCCGAGGCCGACACGCGCTGGGTCGATGCGCAGGCCGAGGCGGACATGGCGCTGATTATGGACCTTGTCCGCTCAATCCGCAATGCACGGGCGGAGTACAACGTTGAGCCAGGGCGGCAGATCGCGGCCACCATCGCCGCAGACGGCCAGCAGCCCCTCGTCGAGTCACAGGCACGGGTCATTGCTACCCTGGCACGTATCGATCCGGCCCGGTTACACATTGAGGAACGCCTGGCCGAGCCGCCGCCACAGTCTGTCGCGTTGGTCGTGGGCGGAGTGTCGGTGTACCTGCCGCTGGCAGGGTTGGTGGACGTGGCGAAAGAGCGCGAACGCCTGAGCCAAGAAGTGGAGGCCACAACCCAGCGCATCGCGCGCTCAGAGAAGTTGCTGGCAAGCGACTTTGCGCGCAAGGCGCCAGCCCACGTGGTCCAGGCTGAACGGGACAAGCTGCGGGAGTTGCAGGACCGGCGCGCGAAGCTACAAGAGCAATTGGCGGCGTTAAGCTGACGTACAAGTGATGTCCCCGCTGAACGGGCCGCGCCGGCCGAGGGGCGCTGAGATGCGGACCGTGCCCTGGCCGACCACCGCACCACTCTCGTCCAGCACGTGCACGGCCAACTCATTGTGCTGGGCCGCCTGGCCGATACCGGTGACGCGCACCGGGCTGGTGATCGTGGCGTTCCGGGCCGGCCGGCTGATGATGATAGCCTCGACCGAGGAGACCGGCACAGTACCGGGTGTCGGGATGATGAGTACTTGGCCGGGATAGATTAAATTCGGATTGCGCAGGCCGTTGGCCTGGGCGATGGCGAAGGCGCTGACGCCAAAACGTAAGCCAATTGCGGTCAGGGTATCACCCCGTTGCACGCGGTAAGTCGTCGGTCCCTGGGCGTTGGCTGTGGTCGCTGCCACAGCGAAAACGGCCAGCAAGATCAGGACTACAAGGATTAGGGAAACATAACGACGCACAGCACACCTCCTCTTCCATGACTATCCAAGGACTATCCAAGAATCCCTTTTCTACCCTCACCATTTTACCATAAAGCATGGGCTTTGAAAAGACCAAAGGCCCTGGTTTTGACAGAGCCCTGATGCCCTGGAGCATCCTGTTGACTTATGGGGACGCAGCGCATATAATGGGATAGTCCAACTGATCCAAATCCCCGCGAGGATCGATTCATGAAATCTTCGAGTCTGGCCGTATGGAACCAATCAAGAAACCCAGGGTCAAGATCTGCTGCATAAGCTCCGTTCAGGAAGCGTGGCTGGCGATACGGTATGGTGCATCCGCCTTGGGGCTGGTCTCTGAAATGCCAAGCGGTCCCGGCGTCATACCTGAGGACCTGATCGCCCAGATTGCTGCCATCGTGCCCCCTGCCGTTTCTTCTTTCCTTCTCACGAGCAAAATGAACAGAACCCAAGAGGCGTCGGATGTTCTACCCTGAAGCGGATAACGTGGCTCTGGATTTGCGTGGCGAACTACACGATGTATTTCAGCTCTCTGACATCCGGCGTGCCGACGATGGGCAAACCTGGATGTTTACGGGACGGTTGCTGGGGGATGCCGACAGAACGTTCGACATTCTTCGAGACCGCTTTTCCCGGCTCGGCTATGTGCCGTTGCTCCGGCAGCGCGGTAACGACGACGTAGTTTTCGCGGCACCCGCGCCACGCGAGGACGCCGCGGGTCACCGTATCGTCAACCTGGTGCTATTCCTGGCGACGGTGATCACAACCTTGATGGCGGGCGCCGCTATC
>JBBITV010000302.1:0-5227 GCA_037440585.1 Chloroflexota bacterium | reverse complement strand
GCCATCTGTCATTCTGAGCGAAGCGAAGAATCTCATCCCCGCACTGCGATCCGTCGGCTGCGGGATATTCTTCGTCGCTACGCTCCTCAGAATGATAAAGCGTCGTTGTGGAACTAACTCTGTCTCCCATCATGTTCAAAATAGCCCCCCAAAAAACAGATGGCATTAATTCTAGTGCCTTGAGCGCCAGCGCGGAGAGGTTTGGACCACGAAGGCACGAAGGTTCGCGGAGGGCGCGAAGCACGAAGACGCGAAGACCAGTTCCGCGGCGCTCCCCCTTCGCGTCTTCGCGCTTCGTGTTCTTCGTGGGTCTTCGTGTCTTCGTGGTCCAAACCGCTGCCTCACAAAAGTTTGTGCCATTGCCCTAAAGATTGTACCTCGTCCTGACAATGTTCTTTGCGAGAACTTTGTTCCTGAGGAAGTCCAGCACCTCTTGACCGAATTTCTCCTTCACCATATCCTGGTACCGCTTATCCTTGTCCCAATCAGGTCCTTCACCTGCTTGAAGATCTTGTCAACCGTCGGCGTCGGGTTGTCCAGATGCGGCGCAAAGCCAGCGGTTCGGTCTTCCAGCCCCAGGGCATACACCGGCACTCCTGCCGCCAGCATCAGTTCGTAGGCGATGGATCGAGAGGGGCCGCTGATCTCAAAGTCCGAATCGATCACCAGGCCCAGGCCGGTCTTCTTCAATGAATCCAGCATGACCTTAGTCACCTGAAACGGTTTCAGCCACGTCAGGTGAATTAAATCGCAAGTGAGGCCCGCCTGGCCCAGGCGCTTGATCGCCTGGAGTGCATTCAAGCGCGCCGCGCTGATCGCCAGAATGGTCAGGTCAGCGCGCGGGTTCAACACGTGGTCCAGCTCATAGTTGATGGGAAAGCTCCGCCGGTGCTCACTGACGTAGAGGGGTTCGTCGTGGGACATGAACCAATCCCAGGCTTCCAGCCACTCGCCCGGTGTCATGGGGGCGATCACCGGCATCCCCGGCATACGCATGACCATCCCGTGGTGGCTGGCCGAGGCCACCGGCCCAATCCCGCCCTCCATCGCAATCGACCTGACGAAAATCGGGCAGGGCACACCCCACATTTCCTTGGACTTGGCGGCGTAGTTCAACAGGGGCGCAGCGTTGTACCACATAAAGCCCTGGTACCGGATCACGTAGATCGGCCGCCGCCCGACGAGGGCCGCTCCCACAGCGATGCCAGCGCCGGCCACGTCGGCCATGGAGAGCTCGACGATGCCCTGCGCTTCGGTCATCTCCGGGACGGTTCCGCCGATCCAGCCGACGGCGGTGACGCACTGGCCGAACAGCAAGCCGTTGTTCTTTTCGAGATGTTGGCGGGTGGTATGTCTTATGGTTTCAGCAACTGTGCTTGCCATGTCTGCTCGACCCTCCTGCGCGCTTCTGCCTCTATTGCGCGGGCCTCGGTGGCCAGGCCCAACTCCCGCAACTCGTCCTTGAACAGCTCGAACCGCTGCCACGCCGGAGCTCCGTCCACGCCGGTCCCCGCGTGCCAGAGGTGGCGGCAGGTCCGGATGTTAATGAACGCTGGTAGCTGGTCCAGGAATACAGCTACGGAATGGGCAATGAGCCACGGGTCGTCGGTGATGTCAACGGCGACCATGCCCAGGGACCGGGCCACGTCGACCATGCTCCACGACCGGCGCGTGGCGACGTGGGTCAGGATCGCCAGGTCGTTGTCCTCACACACAAACAGCACCGGCAGCTTCTTGGTGGCGGCATAGCCCATCGCGCCGTACACGTAATCTTCCTCCGCCGAGGCGTCTCCCACGACGGTCAAGACGCGCCTGCCCGACCCCAACGCCGCGCCTACGGCAATCGGCACCTGGTCCCCCATCAACCCGCTATGGCCAAACATCCCAATCTCTGGAGCGTGAATCGAGGCCGACCCGCCCATGCCGCGCGCGCACCCTGTCTCACGGTGCAGCAATTCGTCGATCAACTTCCGCATATCGCCGCCAAACGACAGGTAATACGAGTGGCCCCGGTGTTGGGCGAAGATCAAGAAATCCGGCGTGACCGTCGAAATAGCGGCCGGAATATGCTCTTGCCCCAGCGAAAGATAAATCGGCGCCTTGATCACCCCGGTGTCGTAGACCCTGGCCACTTCCAGTTCAAAGAATCGGTTGATACAGGTCTTCCTGAACATCTCCAGCGTCCTGGATACGGGCAACTTCTGCGACAAACCTGGAACAAGTCCCAGATTGGCGGTATGCTCTCGTGCGTTCAATGTCTCCTGGTTGATCATGGGATGGCACTCTGTATGGTCAATAAAGACACTCCGTAAGGAGCGGAAAACGATTCTACCAGGCGATCCAACGTGCTGGTCGACACCACGTCGCCGGGGCCCAAAATGGGCTCGCCCGTACGGCTAAACAAGCCGCCCTCCAGCACCACGATGATTTCTCTAGGGGATCTTCGTCTCAAACCCTCTTTGTCTTCAATTCTCTCTAAAGAAAGCGTACAGTCATGCAGGGTATACCTCAACGGCTTCCCCGCCTCTGGATGCTGTAAGCGCACACAGTTCTCCGCGATGGGCATCATCGCAGCCAGACCCTCGTAAGGTTGCGCTTCACGACCGTACTCATCTTCCAGCCGCACCAGGTTGGTTTTGTCAAATGGGGTTTCCACTTCTATCACGGCTACCCCTTCTGGGGAAAGCGCCGCTGTTGAGTGGAACAAGCCCGGACGAATGACCAACCGGCTGATGGGTTTTAGACTGACCGAATCGTTCAAAAAGGACACCGTCGCTTCCCCCGACAAAAGGACCAGGCCCGTCTTTTTCCGAGGGTGACAGTGCAGAGAGGTGCGCGCCCCGGGCTTGATAAACAAGTACCAGATACCGACCAGGTCGTTCTGGTACATCAAGTACTCGTAGCCCCAGGGCTTGTTGACGATGACTTCACTGTAATCAATGGCAGGTAGTGTCGACGCCCACATCTGAAAACCTCCGCCGTCGGGCAAGATGGCACTTTACCCTACTCGAACCTCTTGAGAATCGCCCTCATGAAATCGCCGTTGTTACGGTAGTGGGGCGCTGTGACCAGGTTCCCGTCCTCTATTACCGGCGCGTCCACATAAAGGGCACCCGCGTTCCTGAGGTCATCCGCCATCCCGACGTAGCAGGTGGCCTGGCGCCCCTGCACCACGTTGGCGGAGATCAGAATCCAGGGACCGTGACAGATCGCCGCGATAGTTTTCCCTCTTTCGTCCATACTTTTCACAAAATCCAACACGTGCTTATCCTGCCGCACCCGGTCAGGCGCCTCGTGTCCGCCCGGCAGCACGACGAGGTCGTAATCCTCCTCTTTCAATTCCTTTGTGTCCACCGTGGCTTTCGCCGGGATGCCATACTTGCCATAAACAACAGCCTTGTCTTTGGTAGCCACGTCCACGGCAAACCCCGCTTCCAGCAGACGATAGTACGGGTATATGAATTCCTCGTCCTGGAAACCTGGGCCGGTGATAATGACAGCACGTTTTGTAGCCTGGCCGTTTGGATTCATGTGACCTTGTACCTCCCGCTACGTAACTCGACAATGTTAAATTTCGGTTTGGGGGCATCCGAGATGTCATGCTGAGCGGAGCGAAGCATCTCCTGGCCGGCTACGAGATGCTTCGCTCCGCTCAGCATGACAAATCTAACATTGTCGAGGTAATTACCAGGTGCTTGTTTGCCGCCTGTCTCAAATCAGACACGTCGAGATTCCTCACGACCGATCTACTGCTAAAGTTTGGGCCTGAGATGTGATGTGTGAAGAGATACTCACACATCACGTATCAGCAAATCCTCTGCCTGCAAAAACCACTCATACGTCACCGCCAGCGCAGTCTGGAAGGGCGTCCTGGGCCGCCACCCCATCTCCCTGAGCTTGCTGGTGTCGAGGGCCTTGAACGGCATGCCATCCGGCTTGCTAGTGTCGAACCGCAATTCTCCCGAATAGCCCACCACTTCGCGGACGAGCTCCGCCAGCTCCCTGATCGACAAGTCTGTTCCGCCACCCAGGTTGATCGGGTCCGCGTCGTCATACTTGCGCATCACGAACAGGCAGGCGTCGGCCAAGTCGCCGGCGAAGATGAACTCGCGGCGCGGGGCGCCGGTGCCCCAGAGCTCGACGAATTCAGCGCCGGCGACTTTGGCTTCGTGCAGCTTGCGAATGAGCGCGGCGACCACGTGGGAGTCCTCCGGGCTGAAATCGTCGCCGGGGCCAAAGACACTTGCCGGGATGCCGGCAATGAAGTTCGCCCCGTATTGCTGGCGGTACGCCTGGCACAACTTGAGCCCGGCGAGCTTGGCCATAGCGTAGGCCGCGTTGGTCGCCTCAAGGGGACCGGTCAGGAGCGCCTCCACGCGCATGGGCTGCGGGCAGTGCCGGGGATAAGTGCACGAACTGGCCAGGTAGAGCAATTTCTTGACTCCGTGGCGATAAGCGCTGTGGACGACGTTGCAGGCTACCAGCAGATTATCATAGATGAGCTCGGCCGGATATTTCTGGTTGGCCCGAATGCCGCCTGATTTGCCCGCAGCCAGGAACACGTAATCCGGAGTAGTTTGGGCGAAGAAAGCATCCACCTGGGCGGCGTCGGTCAGGTCCGGCTCCGTTCCCGGCGCGCCAGCGATGTTCGTGTAACCCTGCCGCGCCAGTTGGTGCAGGATGGCGGCTCCGATAAGTGTCTGGCCGCCTGCGACGTAGATTCTCGCTTCCTTGTCCAAGTGGCACTCCTACGCCACGCTGTGCACCAGTTCCTGAAAAGCCTGAATCGGCTGGCTGGCGCGTTCGCGTTCCTGGGCGGAATAATCCTCTTCCGGATCGAAGAAGATAATCTGGCTCCCGGAAAACTCAAACTCAAATGGGACGTGGATCAGCTTGTTGAGCCTCTCCTTGACCTTATTTTGCCTGTCAGGCGGCACGAAAAGCAACATAAAGCCGCCACCGCCAGCGCCCGTCAGCTTGCCCCCGATGGCGCCGGCAGACATGGCCTGGTCGTAAAGCTCGTCCACGATGGAGTTGGAGACCGTATGGCTCAAACTGCGTTTGGCCTGCCAGGCCTCGTCGAGCAGTTCGCCAAAACCGGTCAGGTCTTGACCGCTATTCAGAATCGCCAGGCCCTCCTCGACCAGGTCCTTCATAATGCGTAACTGTCGCCGGCGATCCTCAATCCCATTCACGTAACTTTCGGCAACATTCGAAGCCGTGCGCT
>JBBITV010000301.1:779-5229 GCA_037440585.1 Chloroflexota bacterium | reverse complement strand
AGTGCTGACAATTTGCAGAGCAGGGCGGATCACGTCCGGGTAGTTGTAGGTCAGGCCGGAGACGAAGCAATCCGCTTCGCCCAGGTAGACCATCATCGCGCCAAAGTAGTTGGGCTGGCGCATGAGCTGGCGCGCCATTTCGTAGGTGACACCTTTGCGCTGTCGCAGTTGGAAGAAGGTATCGACGTACTTGTTCAAGCCCGGGTAGTCGCGAACCCCGATCACTTCCGGCTGGAAATCCAGCCCCAGTTCTGCGATTTGTTGTTTTACAACCTCGGGCCGGCCCAAGAGAATCGCCTTGCCAATGCCCTCTTCCTCCACCAGACGCGCAGCGCGGATGATCTTAGGCGACTCACCCTCGCCAAACACCACCCGCTTGGGCCAGGCTTGAGCCTTATGGATGATGTGGCGCATGACCGCCCAGCCCTTGCCCAGGCGGGCCTCCAGTAGCTCTCGATACCGATCCAGATCGATGGCGATACGGGCAACACCGGTTTCCATCGCCGCTTTGGCCACGGCAGGCGCTTCCCATAATAGCACGCGCGGGTCGAGCGGCTTGGGAATCACATAGTCCGGACCGAACCTGAGCGACTCCAGGCCATACGCCTTCAACACGGAGTCGGGCACGTCTTCGCGGGCCAGGCCAGCCAGCGATTGGGCGGCGGCCACTTTCATCTCATCGTTGATCGCCCGGGCGCGCACGTCCAACGCCCCACGGAAAATGAAGGGGAAGCCCAGCACGTTGTTGACCTGGTTGGGGTAGTCGCTGCGGCCCGTGCCGATGATCGCATCGGGCCGGGCTTCCCTGGCCAGCTCGTAGCGGATTTCCGGATCCGGGTTGGCCATGGCAAAGATAATCGGGCGCGACGCCATTGTCTTGACCATCTCTTGCGTTACCACGTCCGGGCCGGACAGGCCGACAAAGACATCGGCGTCACGCATCGCGTCGGCTAGCGTGCGGGCTTTCGTGTCACGGGCGAAGCGCTCCTTATAGGGGTTCATGCCCGCGGTGCGTCCTTTGTAGATAACCCCCTTGGTATCGCACATGGTGATATTCTCGCGCCTTGCTCCCAGGCGCACATACATTTCGCCACAGGCGATGCCCGAAGCGCCCGCGCCGTTGATCACAATCTGGACTTCGTCCAGTCGCTTGCCGACCAGCTCGCAAGCGTTCAGCAGGCCGGCTCCAGAGATGATGGCCGTGCCGTGCTGATCGTCGTGGAACACCGGGATAGACAAAATCTCCTTCAGCTTCTCTTCGATGTAGAAGCACTCCGGGGCCTTGATGTCCTCCAGGTTGATCCCACCGAAAGTGGGCTCTAGAAGTTTACAAACGAGGATGACCTCATCCGGATTATGAGTATCGACCTCAATGTCAAACACGTCCACGTCGGCGAACCGCTTGAACAGGACGCCCTTGCCCTCCATAACCGGCTTGGACGCCAGAGCGCCTCGGTCGCCCAACCCCAGAATCGCCGTACCGTTAGAGACGACGGCGACCAGGTTTCCTTTAGCAGTATAGTCATAAGCTGTGTTCAGGTCCTTCTCAATTTCCAGAACCGGCACAGCTACGCCCGGGGTGTAGGCCAGCGACAGGTCACGCTGGGTCACCATGGGCTTGGTAGCGACGATGGCAACTTTGCCAGGCCGCCCCTGGCGGTGATATTCGAGCGCCTCTTCCTTCGTGATGCGCGCTTTGACTTTCTCCATTATCGTTTACTCTCCGACCTGGCCTCGTCGTTGAGGCTTTTATTTAACCTCGCACCCCCACCGGCGGAAAGGCTCGCTCCAATAGAGGGAACGGATCGACCGCATGCATGTCCAGGCCCAGGCGCGCAGGCTCGATCCCCAGCGCCAGGCCCAGCAGTTGGGTAAAGTACAAGATCGGAACGGCACCGTAGCTGCCGTTTCCGGCTTCCAGAGCGGCCTCACGTTGATCGAGATTGTACTGGCACAGCGGGCAGGTGGTCACCAGCACGTCAGCGCCTCGCCGCGTGGCTCCGCGCAGCACCGCTGACGAAGCTTGCTCCGCCAGGTCCGGATTGCTGACGATCAGGTACGATCCGCAACATTCCGTCTTCTGCGGAAAGTCCACCACGTCAGCACCCAGGCTGGTCAACAGCCCTTCCAGGATCGTGGGCTCCTCTGGGTCGTCCAGGCGGATCTCCTTGGCCGGGCGCAGCAGGAGACAGCCATAGTACGGTGCAACGCGCAAACCGGTCAGCGGCTTCTTCACGCGCCTGGCGAGCTGGTCGAAGCCCAGGTCGTCGCGCAGTACTTCCAGCAGGTGCACGACCTTCAGCCGGCCGTCATATTCCTGCTCGAGGAAAGTGTTCAGCTTGACCCGCTTCTCGCCGTCGTTCTGGATTACGCGGTTCACCCGCTTGAGGGTATTATAGCAGAAAGAGCACAGCGTAACCAGCTTATCGCTCTCCTGGCGGGCATCGGACAGGATGCGCGTGGGCGCCACCAGGCCCATGAGATTATCGGTCACCTGGGAATGGAGCGCCCCACAGCACTGCCAGTCCTTCATTTCGTCCATCTGGATGTCCAGGGCTGCCGCCGCGATACGTGCAGACTGGTCAAAGTTCTTTGCCTTGGCGTATAAGGTACAACCAGGGAAGTAAGGAATTCGCATAGTCCCTTATCCTCAAATCCCAGATCCCAAATCCCAAATCCCAGATCCTGGGTTGGGATTTGGGATTTGGGATTTGGTCATTCTATAGCGTTAGCTTGCGCAATGCCGCAACAGACGCTTGTTGAGGCACCTGCGCGATGACATCAGCCGGCAGGAGCACCATCCCTGCCGGGACTTGCCCACTACGCAGCAGGATCGTGCGCAGCGCCTCCATCACCCGGGCCGGGTCTACTGCCTTAGGGCAACGTGTGGCACATGTCAGGCAGCCCACACAAAGCCAGATGCTCTTGGCTTCCAGGGCCGCCTGGCCCTGCCCAAGCTGCAACAATCGGATCACCTGGTAAGGTAACAGGTCCATGCCGAACGACAACGGGCAGCCAGCCGCACACTTGCCACACTGGTAGCAGGCGTACAGATTCTGCCCACTGATCTCTTCGACTTCGTTCAGTAAGTCCCATCTACCGTCTTTCGCCGAAATTCGCAGCATCTATACCTCCCATTCACAACCGTTGCATCACCTGTTGCCCATGCTGATAACCGCGCTCGAACGCATTGAGGTTGAGCTTCTCCGTGCCCTTCGGTACGGTCGTGGTAATGGCTTGCTTGGCCGCATCGGCGCTGATAACGCCCGTTGTTGACACGATGAAGCCAATCATCACCATATTGGCGACGATCTTGCGACCCAATTCCTCGGCGTAGCGCGTGGCCGGGATGGCCAGGATCTTCGCCTCTTGAGGCTCGTTCTTGAGCTCGACCAGGTCCTCGTCGATCAGCAGGACAGCCTTCTTGGGGCGGTTTTTCGCGTACGTCCCGTACGCCTCTTGAGACAAGACAACGATAACATCCGGATCGATCACCTGGGGATAATCGATAGGAGCATCGTCAATGACGACACTGGCAGCGCAAGCTCCGCCACGCGACTCCGGGCCGTAGGATTGAGTCAGCGTGGAATTCTTGCCGTCGTAAATTGACGCCGCCTTGCCGAGGATGTAGCCGGCCAGGATAATACCCTGGCCACCAAAGCCGCCCAGTTTAATCTCGCGCTTGCTCATCAGCCTCGCTCCTTCGCTTTGCTCGAGGACATGCCTCCGAATTTTTTGGTACGCATCGCCTCGAAGCGATCGCCAACCGTGGGGCGCTCCTTGTCGATGAACGTGCCCACGACGATCTTGCCGCCCAGATTCAGGTCGGCCTCTTCGAGGGGGGCAAAATGCTTCAGAATTGTATTCTCGCGGTAATACTTCACCTCGTCGAGCGCCTCGCCCAGCTTGTTGCGCCGGCCGTAGTTAATCGGGCAGGGGGACAGGATTTCGATGAAGGAAAAACCCCTTTTGTTTAATGCCTCGACGATGGCCTGCCGGCACCGGCCCGGATCGGCGACGGTATGGCGCGCCACGAAGGTCGCCCCGGCGGCGCCGACCAGCAACGGCAGGTTAAAGGCGTACTCGGGATTGCCGTAGGGTGTCGTCGTCGTCCGTGCCTCTTCGTGGGTGGTCGGCCCCGACTGGCCGCCGGTCATGCCATAGTTAAAATTGTTCACACAAATGACGGTGAGGTCAACATTGCGCCGCGCGGCATGGATCAGGTGGTTCCCGCCAATGGCCACCAGGTCGCCATCGCCGCTAAACACCACGACCTTCAGTTCTGGGTTAGCCAGGTGCAGCCCGATAGCAAACGGGATAGCCCGGCCGTGGGTCGTGTGGAAAGAATCCGCGTTCATGTAGCCCGCCGTCCGGCCGGTGCAGCCAATCCCTGAGACGACGCATAGCTTATTCACGTCGGTCTTGGTCTCTTCTAGAGCCGCCACAAAGG
>JBBITV010000301.1:0-763 GCA_037440585.1 Chloroflexota bacterium | reverse complement strand
CGTACCGATCCCACAGCCAGAACACCAGATGTGAGGCAGCCGGTCAACCCGCAGCGCCCACTCCGTGGGATGCTGCCACACTTCTTCCGGCGGGGGAACCTCCAACTCTATCGGTCGTTCGACCCGTTCCCAATCTATCATGAGCAAAACCTCCCCATCCATTTTGGATTTCAGATTTTGGATTTTGGACTGAATTCGATGAGCTTATGGGGATTCAACCCGCACGTTCTGGTCAATCTAAAATCCAAAATCCAAAATCCAAAATCGAATTAGTATTCCTTAGGCAGCATCGCCAACTGCGCCGCCGTGAAGACCGGGCCGTCGCGGCACACGTACTGCTTGCCGATATTACAGCGGCCGCACTTGCCCAGCCCGCATTTCATCTTATTTTCCAGAGTCGTCAGGATCTGGTCCTTCGCAAAGCCCAGCCGATCCAGCGCCTCCAGGGTGAACTTGATCATGATCGGCGGGCCGCAGGTGATGACCACCGTGTTCTCCGGGCTGGGCTTCATTCGCTCCAGCACGTGGGGCGCCAGACCGACCTCGCCATCCCAGTCTGGAGTTTCTCCGCCCGGATCGACCGCCCGGACCACCTGGACGCCGGGTATAGCGCCCCACTCCTTCGTCTCCTGCTTGTACACGATGTCGGCCACGGTCCGTGCGGCATTCAGCAGCGTGATGCCTGCAAAACGGGACTGATTGTCCAGGCAATAGGTGATGATCCCGCGCAGGGGCGCCATGCCTATACCACCGCCGACGAACA
>JBBITV010000300.1:0-5241 GCA_037440585.1 Chloroflexota bacterium | reverse complement strand
CCGCAGTTGAAGCCGCCAGACCCTCACCCTAGCCCTCTCCCAAAGGGAGAGGGAATCTGCCTCATGCTTAAGTTGACGCATATGCCCCCTCTCCCTCTGGGAGAGGGTTGGGGTGAGGGTCGAGACCGCAGTTGAAGCCGCCAGACCCTCACCCTAGCCCTCTCCCAAAGGGAGAGGGAAACATGGGTATAGAGTAGGGTGTGGCAGGCTGGGATCATGACGAGGTGGGTCAAGCGCGGAATAGCCGTTGGGATAGTGACCGTGGGCGCAGTAGTCGGGCTGGCGGTGTGGGCGCGGTTACGGTATGGGCCGCAAATCTACACCGTCGAATCCGCCCCGGCCCGGCGCGTCGCCATCGTCTTCGGCGCGGGCATCTACGGCTCTGGCCAGGTGACGCCGATCCTGGCTGACCGCTTAGAGACGGCCCTGGCCCTGTACCGGGCGGGCAAGGCCCAGAAATTGCTGTTGACCGGCGACAACAGCTCGGTGGGCCACAATGAGCCCGGCGCCATGAAACGGTATCTGCTGGCCCGGGGCGTGCTGGAGAGCGCCCTCGTACTTGACTACGCAGGCTTTCGGACCTATGATAGTTGCTACCGGGCCCGCGCCATCTTCGGCATTGAAGAGGCGCTCCTCGTTACGCAAGATTACCATTTGCCGCGGGCCCTGTTTATCTGTGATGCGCTCGGTCTGCGGGCTGGCGGTGTCCGGGCCGACCAGCGCCGGTACGCCCAACAGCCCTATTTAACGGCGCGGGAGCTACCCGCCTTAGCCATGGCCTTCCTGGAGGTGAAAGTCACCCAACCCACGCCGGTGTTGGGGAAGCCGCTACCGATCGATTGACGAAGGACGACTATCGTCCTTCGCCGGTGCTCCACAGAGAGGTGGATCCAATGTCTTCGCTACTCAATCCCCGGTTACAACTCCGTATCCTGGTATTGGTCACCGCGCTTTTGGTGCTGATGGCCGGCCTGGCCTATGCCGACGGCCCGATCATCGATGAACAAGACGGCAAACTACCGGGCCAGCCAGAGCAAGCCCCTGTCGTCAGTCCCGCCCCGGCCGTTGACCGACAGACAGTGTTGGGCGTCCGGCCTATTCTCGGTTATCTCCTCTCGAATCCCGATTATGTTCAGCAAATTAGGGACCTGGGACTGTCCCTTGATCAAGTCAAAGCCGTGGTTGCCATTGCCGATGCGGAACAGGGTGCTGTGCGCAACCTGGCTCGTGCGGCCGATGAGACAGTGCGCGGGAAATCATCTGGCGATAACAAAGCGGCCGAGGCTGAGATGGAAGCCAGCGTCGACAGCCCGGGTTATAATGCAAAAGTCGACCAGATCGCGCGCGACTCGGCGGCAGCCCTCGCGCAGGCGCTCGGCGCCGAACCATACGCCCGCTTCGTCGCCTGGGCTGAGAAGACGTGGGCGGTTGAGCGGCAAATCCACGGACTCCAGGGCTACCCGGCCGGCTTTGAACCGTCAGTTCCCACCGCCTTCCAGGGGTTCGACAAACCGGCCACTGTCAAGTCCATTTCGCCCGTCGAAAGCCCATACACGATCATCCTATACGCCACCCAATATGCCGGCTATACGGATTTCGAGGTCGCCCTCCCCGACAAATACTACAAGACCGCTTACATGGGCTGGTTTCACCCCGATTGCTATGTGCCGTCTGTTGTCACTCTCGAATATGCCGGCAACGTGGTGATCGCCCCCGTTAAAGAGGTCGGACCGTGGAACATCGAGGATAGCTATCTGCCGCCCCAGGGTTGTAAGGGCGCCCGGCGCATGTTCCGCGACCTGCCACTGGGCTATCCCGAAGCCCAGGCCGCCTATTTCAGCGGCTACAACGGTGGCCGGGATCAGTATGGACGAATCGTCACGCTGCCCGCCGGCATTTCCCTCTCTGACGGCGTCCGTCGCGCCCTCGGCCTGGGCTATCTCCAGAACGCCTGGATCAAGGTCACTTTCCCGATGCGCCGCGACGGCTGGACGGCGCATTATTACGACAACCGGACCTTGAGCGGTAGCCCCGTCCTGATCCGCACGGACGATTACCTCAACTTCGACTGGGGCACCGGTTCCCCCGATCCAGCCGTCCCGTCCGACAACTTTTCCGTTCGCTGGACCAAGTACTTTTACACCAATCTGTCCTCGAACTACGCCTACGTCTTCTACCTGACAGCGGACGACGGTGTGCGCCTGTGGATAGACGGAAACCTCGTCGTGGACCGCTGGATCGACCAACCGCCGACCATCTACAGTGCCTACTGGACGCTGGCGCCAGGCAACCACAGCCTTCGCATTGAGTATTACGAGCGGGGTGGCGGCGCCAATCTCGAAATGGTCGTCCAGCCGTGGCTGATCAACGGCAACCCGGTGGGCGG
This sequence comes from Chloroflexota bacterium, assembly GCA_037440585.1. Classification (GTDB taxonomy): domain Bacteria; phylum Chloroflexota; class Anaerolineae; order Epilineales; family JBBITV01; genus JBBITV01. The sequence goes on along the minus strand of JBBITV010000300.1, from coordinate 2,855 downwards.
TATTGCCGAGTACTTCGACAACCGTTTCCTGGCCGGAATGCCGGCGTTCATCACTTACGAGAGCCCCTTGTCTGACCATTTCTGGGGCAACGGCGGACCCGGTAACGGCGTCGGCAATGACAACTTTTCGGTCCGCTGGACGGACCTTCGCTACCGCAACGCCGCCACGTATCACGCCTGGGTGCGCGTTGACGACGGCATCCGCTACTGGGTCGGCACACCCGAGGAGACCCGCACCCCGCGTCTCGACGCCTGGTACGACCAGCCGCCCACCCGCCACGATGCCTATTACACCCTCAACACGACGGGTTGGACGATCTACCGCACCGAGTATTACGAGCACGGTGGCGGCGCACTGATCGACTGGTTCCCGTAGAACTAAAAAACGCCCTTGTATTGTCCGCCATCGATCTGCAACATCAGCCCACTCAGGAAGCTGGCTCGCTCCGAGGCGAGAAAGACGACCACGTTGGCAAACTCCTCCGGCTGAGCCATCCGCCCCAGCGGGATATTGCGGGTGATCTTGGCCGCCTCCTCTTCAGGCGTGGTTCCTGCTTTCTGCGCCCGGAACCGCATAATCTCTTGGACTCGCTCGGTCCACGTCCAGGTCGGCAGCACGCTGTTGACCAGGACCTTGTCTTTCGCCAGCTCCCGCGACAGCGTCTTGGTCAGGCCGACGACGGCCAGGCGCACGGCATTGGACAGCGTCAGGCCGTCGATGGGCTCCTTGACAGCGCTGGAGGTGATGGTGATAATGCGCCCACCGCCGCGCTGCCGCATGGAGGGGACGCAATTGTAAATCAGGTGCAAGGCGCTCATGAAGTTGAGTTCGACGGCGTTGCGCCAGTCCTGTTCGCCGAAATCATCGAAAGTACCCGAGGGCGGCCCCCCAGCATTGGTCACCAGGATATCGACCCCGCCAAAGCGGTCAATCACCTGGCCCACGAAGCGGGTCCCGTCTTCTCGCTGGGTCACGTCCGCCGGGGCGGCGAACACCACAGCACCGGTCTGAGGCAGGATGTTTGCGCCCGCCGCCTCGATGCGCTCCCGGTCGCGGGAGCAAATTGCCACCTTCGCCCCCTCACGGGCCAGCCCGAGCGCCACGGCGTAACCCAATCCCTTGCTGGCTCCCGCAACAATCGCCACCTTATCCTTCAACCCGAGATCCATGGTTTTGCCTCCTGTTTGCGTGCGATGTGGTGGCTATTCTATGCACACGCGCCCAGTTGTCAATTGTTTGACCAACCTGGTGGCTTGTGCTACAATTTTACCACTCTTGTTTAACGTGTGAGTAAGTGCGACCTAGCCCCAATACGGTTCAGTTAAGGACAAAGGGGCGACGCACAAGTGCGTCGCCCCTTAACTGGGTAGGTTTATTTCAAGATTTCCGATGTCAAGTTCAAGTCCCAGGCGGCGGCGTAGGCCACTACGTCCGCCGCTCCGTAATCAATTACTGGCTGCAACCGTAAACACGTTTGTGTTGTGCCCACACGGGCCGCCCAGACTGACCTGACGTTGCGTCCCCGGCTACCTCGGGGCACGGTAGGGGCGACCCGGCGTGGTCGCCCCTTCTGCTTTAGTTTGGGGTAACCGAGCGTGGTTGCCATTGGAGGTAGCCGATGACGTTCAGGCCGCTTCGACGAATCGGGCCAGCTCTGATCCCTGGCCCCGCCTTCGATATTGGCGACGCGGTGGTGCTGGCCGCGCTGGTCGCCGTGCTCTATGTCCTCACCCGGCTGGCGTTCAACGCCCCAGCCGAGATCAGCCGGCCGCAGATTTCCCTTGACCCGCGCGCCCTGCCCTGGTACGCTTTGCTGTCTACCGGGCGCATGGTCGCCGCTTACGCCCTGTCGTTACTATTCAGCCTGATCTATGGTTACGTTGCAGCGCGCAGCAAGACCGCCGAGCGCATCATGCTGCCCATCGTCGACGTGCTGCAGTCGGTACCCATCTTGTCCTTCCTGCCGGTGGTCGTCCTGTCGCTGGCTGCCATCCTGCCTGAAGGCGCCGCCGTCGAACTGGGGTCCATCATTCTCCTTCTCACTTGCCAGGCATGGAACATCACCTTTAGTTTTTACCAATCGATGATCACCCTCCCGGTCGAGCTACGCGAGGCGACGCGCATCTTTCGCCTCAACCCCTGGCTGCGCTTTAAAACGACGGAACTACCCTTTGCAGCGATTGGCCTCATCTGGAACAGTATGGTGAGTTTTGCCAATGGTTGGTTCTTCCTGATGGCGGCCGAAATGTTCACTGTCGGCAAGCGCGACTTCCGCCTGCCCGGGCTGGGCTCATACCTCCAGACTGCTGCCAGTGTCGGCGACCTGCACGCGATCACCTGGGGGCTAATCGTGCTGGTGACGACCATCATTTTACTTGACCAGTTAGTGTGGCGGCCACTACTGACCTGGTCGAGCAAGTTCAAAATCGAAACGGTCGAGAGTGACGAGTCACTGGAGTCATGGTTCTATGGCATACTTAGCCGGTCGTGGCTGCTAGAGCAATTCAACGACCGGATGCGCCGGCCATTCAACGAGGTCGTGGATAGTCTGTTCATCCGGCTGGCGACCGCCAACGGCCTACCCAACAGCTCAAATCCATCAGGGCGGGTCGTCTTGTGGGGCATGGGCGGCATCGCCGTGGCCGGGTTGGGCTACGCAGTTGTACAGTCAGTGCAGATGCTGGCTGGCATATCCGTGTCCGAGTGGCTGCGCATTGGCCAGGGGGGTCTGATGACCTTGCTGCGGGTGGCTGCCGCCCAGGTCATCGCCCTCATGTGGACCGTGCCCCTTGGCGTTGCCATCGGCACCAATCGGCGGCTGGCGAATGTGCTCTCGCCCATCGTCCAGATTGTC
>JBBITV010000299.1:0-5248 GCA_037440585.1 Chloroflexota bacterium | reverse complement strand
GGTCTTCGTTCCCGGGATCCGTTCGCCGGGCCATCTCCGTATCACGCAGGGCCACCCGGATCTGAAGGTGCTCCTGCTCCAGGTGCTGGATCTCCTTCTGAAAGGTTTCCCATTCCTCGTGCCCGATGACGTACCCGTGGAAGAGCTGACCTGGCTCATATGGATCGTCATCGAAGTCCATGGGCTCCTGAGATGTCTTCCTCGCCTGTCTTATATCTTGTTTGGCGATCATGTTACCTCCTGCTTGACCCAAAAGCAATTCCTTTCAACTGACGTTCAGGAGTCAAAATACTATCACCTGGTCAGCCGCCAGGGTCCAATCCCCCAGCAGGTCTATGTTGCCGGGAATGACGTCCTCGGCCAGGTCTTGCGGCCCGAACCCGCGGGCCTCGCAACAACTGCCTCAGGTGGCCACCTCTCCGCGCCGCGCCAGCGACCGGATCATCCGCTCCACGTTGTAGTAGCCATCGGGCGTCTTCTGTCCATGTTTGGCGCAGACCACGCCGTCGCCGGTCAGGAAGACGCGCACCTTCACGCCGGGCCGCTTAACCAGGTTCAGCGCCAGGCGTAAGGCGTTGTAAGGCCGCTCGTTGCCATAGGGGCTATCGTTGATAATCACGAGGAAGTTGCGCGATATTGAGTCCACAGTGAGTGTTTCTCCTCCGTGGGGCCGGGAGCGAACTCCACACGCCCAAACAAATCATCGCGCGGCAGAATCTAGCTGCTCTAGTCCTCAACTTGGGCCGCACGATGATTTGTTTCCGGCCCCACACCCCGTCAGGTAAATTATGTCAGGCAGCGACGACGATGCGCCCTGCTTGCTCGTCGCCTGTGATCTCACCGATGATGTCTGCCGCTGGCGTTCCTCGCTCGTGTAGCGCCGCTACGAGTTCGTCGGCTCGCCCTGGCGGTACAGCGATCAGCAGCCCACCCGAAGTCTGGGCATCGCACAGGACCAACTGGGCTTCAATCGGGATACCATCGCCCCATGCCACGTAGTCCCGGAGATAGCGGTAGTTGTTGTAACTCCCATCGGGCACGCACTCCCGGGCGACCAGGTCCCAGGCCGCGTCCAGGACCGGCACCCGGGCGAGGCGCACCCGGGCGCTGGCGCCGCTGGCCACCAGCATCTCGTGCAGGTGGCCCATCAACCCAAAGCCGCTGACGTCGGTGGCTGCGTGCACGCCCACTTCCAGCATCGCTTCGGCGGCGCCCCGGTTGAGGGTCATCATGACCTCTACCACACGGTCTATGGTCGCCCCGGTCACCCAGCCGCGGTCGATGCCGGTGGTGATGATGCCCACGCCCAGGGGCTTGGTCAGCACCAGGGCGTCGCCTGGCCGGGCGCCCGAATTGCGCACAATGCGTTCCGGGTGAATCAGGCCGGTCACTGCCAGGCCGTACTTGGGCTCGTGGTCGTCGATAGAATGGCCACCGGCCAGCACTGCCCCGGCCTCGATGACTTTGTCCGCGCCGCCGCGCAGGATCTCCCCCAGGAGACTCGCAGGCAGGCTCTTGATCGGGAAGCCAACCAGGTTGAGAGCCAGGATAGGGCGCGCGCCCATCGCGTACAGGTCAGACAGGGCATTGGCGGCGGCCACGGCTCCGTAGGCGTAGGGGTCGTCGACCACGGGGGTGATGTAATCAATGCTCTGGACCAGAGCCAGATCGCTGCCGAGACGGTAGACAGCCGCATCATCCCGGTTCGCAAAGCTGGAAAGCAAATTGGGCTCGTCGGCTTGAGGGAGGTAGCGCAGCACCTGCGCCAGGTCGGCCGGGCCGATCTTGCAGGCTCAACCCGCGCCGTGGGAGAAAGAGGTGAGTTTGAAAGCGAGCTGGTTGGTTCGGGACAGTTGGTTGGGCATGATGGACTCCGTTTGAACGTTTGAACGTTGAACGTTGAACGTTCAACATTGCGTTTGACAGTATAGCACATGACCAGTTATAATTCAATAGTCAACGAATTATAAAACCCATAACCATTTGGTTATCAGGATTGGGTTGATCCCATGGACTTCCACCGCCTCCAGGTTTTCTACGCTGTCGCACGGCGGCTGAGTTTCTCCCAGGCCGCCGAGGACCTCTATACCAGCCAGCCCAACGTCTCCAAGCACATTCGCCAGTTGGAGCGCGAGCTGGGCGTGACCCTATTTCATCGTTTGGGCACGCGGGTCGCCCTGACGGATGCTGGCCGCATTGTGTATGACTACGCCCAGCGCGTCTTCGATCTGACGGAAGGCGTGCGCCGGGCGCTGGTTGAGCTAGAGGGACTGGAACGTGGTTACCTGCGCCTGGGGGCGAGCAGCACGCCCGGGCTATATCTGCTGCCGCAAGCCCTGGCATCGTTCAGGCAGCGCTACCCGAGCCTGGAGATCAGCCTGGAAATCGCTAACACGCGGGGCGTGGTAGAGGGAGTGTTAGGCAACACCCTGGACCTGGGTTTCGTGGAGGGAGAAGTCGCCGAGCCCGGCATCCAGGTGCAGCCCTACACAACTGATGAGCTGGTGCTCATCGCCGCCCCTGGTCACACCCTGGCCCGGACGCCACTGGCGACCCCTGAATCGCTGGCGGGCGAAACCCTCATCCTGCGTGAAGAAGGCTCGGCGACGCGGCAGGTGATGGAAGCGACCCTGTCGCGCCTGGGAGTCGCACCACGGCGAGTGATGGTGATGTCGAATTGTGAGGGGGTGAAGCGGGCGGTGGCTGCCGGGCTGGGCGTGTCATTCGTGTCCCAGCGTGCCGTAGATCTGGAGGTGGCTCAAGGGCTGTTGCGCGTCGTGGACGGACCCGGCTTGCGGGTGCTGCGCCAATGGTATATCATCTCACGTAAGGATATCCGGCTGTCAGCGGCGGCGTTGGCATTTGTCGCTCACGTGCGCAAGTCACTTTAGGATCAGCCATGTGTAGCAACAATCAGCGCCGCCGTGCTCTCGCGCGGAGGCCACACGCCGAAGCGGGTCCACACCACCGCCAAAGTCCACATCTATCAACAGCGCAAAAATGCGCTTTGCAGTGCAGCACTTTGACATGCGCTTCCGCGTGTGCTATATTTACGCGAGGAGGCGACGATGTTTCTGAACCGCGCTAACGAACTGAGCGACCTGGAGGCCCGCTATCGATCCAGCCACGCCGAGTTCGTCGTGCTATGGGGACGGCGCAGGGTGGGCAAGACCAGCCTGGCGTGGGCTTTCTGCCAGGACAAGCCTCACGTCTTTTACTTCAGCGAGCGCGCCTCGGCCGATTATCTTCTGCGTGAGCTCTCCCGGGCTTTGCGGGCTGCGGCTGAGCCAGGTGCAACTGTCTCCCCGGATTTCACTTGCCCGGACTGGCACACGGCTTTCCGCCAGATGGCGGAACTCGCAAGCGGCGAACGTTTCATCGTGGTCATTGACGAGTTCCCCTATCTGGCCGAAAGTGCGCCTGGCGCTTCCACCGCGCTGCAAAAGGCGTGGGACCTGCACCTGGCGGCCAGCCGCCTCTTCCTCGTGCTCACCGGCTCGACCCTCAGCGTCATGTCCCATCACGTATTGGATGCCAGCGCGCCCCTGTATGGTCGTCACACCTGGGCCCTGGAGCTGAAGCCACTGCTTATATACGATCTCCCGGCGTTTCTCCCGGCTTATACCCCAACGCAGCTCGTGGAGACCTATGCGGTGCTCGGTGGGATGCCGGGCTATATCCAGCAATTCGACGACCGGCGTCCGGTGTTGGACAACGTCGCCCGGCAGATCATCTCCCTAAGTGGGACTCTCTTCGGCACAGCCCGGCTGACGGTGTTTGAGGAGTTAGCCGATCCAGGGTTGAACTTCAAGGTCCTCGAGGTGATTGCCAGCGGCGCTCACAAGCCAGCCGACATCGGTCGCCTGGCTGCCATCCGCGACCGGCACCAGTTGCGGCGTATCTTGCTCCGCTTGATGGAAGTTGGCTTGGTCGAGGCGCGCCAGGCATTGGAACGAGACAGAGGCTATGACCGACAACCGGCGTACTTCATCGCCGATCACTACCTGCGTTTCTGGTTTCGCTACATCAAACCCCAGGTGCGGCTGCTGGAGATGCGGGAAGGAGAAAACCTGGTGCTGGAAGAAGTGCGGAACCAGTGGGCGCAGATCGTGGCGCCCGCCTGGGAAGAAATCGCCCGCACACATCTCTGGCGGCTGAGCGCGCGACGGCAGTTCCCCTTCCAGCTCGAAGAGGTTGGCTCCTGGTTCTCGGCGCGGGCCCAGTTAGACGTGGTGGGCCTGAATCGGAGCCAGCGGCGGGTCGTCTTCGGCGAGGCCAAGTGGCGTCGAGAGCCGGCGACGGTGCACACCCTGGAGCAGCTTATGGAGCGGTCACGCGCCTGGCTGGGGCGGGACCCCGATTGGGAAGTGCACTACGCTCTTTTCGCCCGCGCCTTCGGGCCAGAGCTGCAGGAACTGGCCGCGGCCGAGGGCGACGTGCATCTGTATACGCCTGAGGACGTGCTGGCGGCTAGATGAATGATATTCAACTATCCCTCTAACAACAACGTCTCTGGGTCCTCGATCAATTCCTTGATGCGCACCAAAAACTGCACCGCCTCACGCCCATCTACGATCCGGTGGTCGTAGCTCAGCGCCACGTACATCATCGGGTGAATGACCACCTGGCCGCCGAGGGCGATAGGCCGCTCCTCGATCTTGTGCATGCCCAGGATGCCGACCTGGGGCGGGTTCAGGATGGGTGTCGAGAGTAGGGAACCGTAGATGCCGCCGTTGGTGATGGTGAACGTGCCGCCACGCAAGTCTTCTAGAGAGAGGGTGCCGTCCCTGGCACGCTGCACGAAATCGTTGATAGTGCGCTCGATCTCGGCAAAGGTTATGCGGTCGGCGTCGCGCAGCACGGGCACGACCAGGCCACCTTCCGCCCCGATGGCGATGCCGATGTCGTAGTAGCGCTTATAGACGATCTCACCTGTCCCCGCCAGGGGGTCGCCCTGGATCTCGGCGTTCAGCTCGGGGAAGGCCTTGAGCGCGCCGATGGTGGCTTTCGTGAAGAAGGACATGTAGCCCAGGTCGACTTCGTGCCGCTTGCGGAAGGCCTCGCGCCGGCGTTTGCGCAGCTCGACGACCGCGTTCATGTCGATCTCGTTGAACGTGGTGAGCATGGCCGCCGTCTGCTGCGCCTCGACCAGCCGCCGGGCGATGGTCTGCCGGCGGCGCGTCATGCGGACGCGCTCTTCCCGCCGGTCTACAGCAGGCGCTAGAACACCAACCCCCCCCCCACGACC
>JBBITV010000298.1:0-5251 GCA_037440585.1 Chloroflexota bacterium | reverse complement strand
CTCGTCGCTGTATTCGGCGGTCAGGCACACCACGCCGGCGTAGCCGCGCCGCTTGAGCTCGGCGACGACGCGCGGCCAGGAGGCCAGGCCTTGTCGCCCGGAGGTCCAGTAGGGGCGCCAGGTCACATCCTCGGCCTCTGGTCCGGTTGTGCGTCGCCAGAAGGCGTTTTTGAGGTTCACCATGCACAGGTGGGACCAGACCAGTTCGATCGCCAGCTCCGGCTCTTCTCCCTGCAGTGCGTTGTGGGCGGCATCCCATACTGCGCTGATGTAGCGCGGGTCGTAGCGTTCGATCAGGTGGCGCAGGCCGAGCGCGTGGCACACGAAGCGATCGCAATGGTTCTGCACGCCGATGCGCACACCGTACTTCTCGAGCAGGGGGAGCAGGGCGTCGTACTCCCGCTGGACCCGGGCGATCGTGGCCAGATAGCCGTCGTCGCCGATGGGGACCATCACGCGAATGATAGGGACGTCGGCTGCGGCGCAGGCGGCGATGGTGGCTTCGTCTGTTGGGCCGGCGATGCTGGCGATCTGGACGCCGTAGTCGGCCAGTTGTTTGGCGGCCATGGGCAGGCCTTTGGCGACGTTGGCTGGCTCGACGGGGTAGCCGGGGCGCACCGGCAGCTCGATGGCGTCGAAGCCCAGGCTGCGCACGAACGCGCCCAGCTCGGGGATCGGCATCTTCCAGGGCTTGGTGAAGACGGAGAAGACAACGTTAAGGGTACTCATCGGATGATCCTCCTTAGCTTCTTTCCTACGGGCACCTGTTCCCCCACGCCGCGGCCACGCGCAGGACGTCGGCGACATCCACATCCCCGTCGCTGTCCAGATCGAAGCGCGGGTCCCAGCCGGGGTCGCCGGCCCGCTGGCGCCAGTGATCGGCTACGGCTTGCAGGTCTTGGGCATCCACCTGGCAGTCGGCGATGACGTCGCCGGGGATGGTAGTGATGGTCAGTTCGTAGGTGGCAGAGCAATCCGTGGTGCCGCCAGGGGCGCTCACCACCTCGACGAAGAAGGTGCCCGTATAAGGCGCTGTCCACACCAGCTCCGAAGCTGGCCCTCCGCCCGCATCATCGTTGCTGGCCAGCAGGGTAAGGGCATCCACGTCATACAGGTTGAGCACTGTATCCGCGCCGACGGCGAGGTTCTGGGTACTGATGGTGTAAGTGACTCCCTGGACCGCATCAAAGCGCGACCAATCGCTATCCTGCGGTATGTCCAGGCCTCGGGCCAGCGACCAGTCGTTGGGCCACACCCAGCGGGCCGCCGCATAGCCGTCATCCGGTTCCAGGTCATCGGTGGCGCAAAGCAGCGGAGCCTGGAGATCGAAATCGCCCAGGTCTTCCGTTTGGGCCGTGACCACGTGGTTGTCCGAGTCCACTGTGGTAGTTAAGGGATGCCATACTTCCTGATCCTCGTCCCAGCGATGAAGGGCGAGTTGGGGCACGTCCAGGTGCAGCACATCGGTGTCGGTGTAGATGACCGTGAAAGTGATGGGCTGAGTGAGAGTGAGCTGGGTCGTGCTTTGCAACGCTGTGGTGGTTTGCAAGCCGCCACCACCGGGCAGCCATTCCAGCAACCGCAACCAGAAGGAGTGCCCACTGCTACGCAGTTGAGCAGAGGACCCGGCCACGGGCCCAGGAGAGAGTTCGAAAGTAGCTTGGCCGGAGAAGGCATTGGGTGGAATGGATGCCTGAACATTACCTGTGGTGTCGGTCATAGTGGCCCCTTGGTTGCCAGAGACCGTGTTCTGGGTAGACATCTCGTGAATCCAAAGGTAGTAGCTGGTTGGACCCTGGCGGTCAGCCACCCAGGGGTCGGCACTGTCTCCCTTCCATTTGTAAGGGTCCACGGGTTTATCTACGCTTTCACCGTCCCATTGACCGTTGCCGTTGTCGCGGTAAACCCCAAAGTGCAAGTGGGTGCCGTTGCTGTAGCCTGTGCTCCCCATGATGCCCAGGCTATCATTGGTTGTAACCGTCTGTTCTTGGCTCACGTGGATTGCCTTCAAGTGAGCGTAGCGGGTGAAGTAGCCGTTTTGATGGTCAACGATAACGCAGTTGCCGTAGTCACTCCCGGAGTCGGGCTGGACTACTACCACCTTTCCCGCAGCAGCGGGCTGGATGGGAAGATCCTGGGAATCAGGCACTTCAGGTTGAGGGTCCACGTAAGTGAAGTCAAATCCATTGTGGCCATCGTAGCAACGCCGCTCGTAGCATCCCAGGTTTTGATTATACAGGTTCTTCGTGCGCTCTCGGCCATCGTACAAAACCAGGCGCTGGTTCTTGAAGCCGTCTGGGTATTTGTGGTCAAACCACGAATCCACCCGCCCCCCGTCATCGGTATCCTGCAGCGCCTGCACGAATGCTTGCACCGAGCCTCCATAGTCGAATGGCAGATCGAGGAAGGGCGCTGGTGCGCCATACACGACTACATTATCAAAGTGTGCCACGAGAGATCCACAAGCGCCAGACCAACCTAGTAGGGCAATATTGCCACTGCTTACTGGTGTATTGCTATCAACATAATCAATAACCAGGTTGCCATCAATAAAGACCTTAATGCGCTGGCCGATAACCTCAACTCGGACTCTGTACCAGATGTTCCTACCAAGGGGATAGTACGGATCTGCAAGTATACCGCTTGGCCCCCATAGGCGTACATCAGGGGCTCCATAATTTGTGCCATGACGAAGATTGAGACGATATTGTCCGCCACGAAACGCCAGCCCATCATCAACACAAGCTATGTTTTTGACGCTGAACTCAACGGCATAGTCTGTCCAAGAATCAGACCCAGCCCATGATGCGGAAAAGATATTGTAACCCGAAAAACTTAGGACATACTCACCATTCTGGAGACTCCAGTCGCTTGGTCTGTCGCGTGTCCAACCAGCATCATCACCGTCATTGAAGTCGTCTTGAAAAACAATCTCCCAGTTCTGAGGCGAAGAACTAGCTTGCGCTTGGAAGCAGGCATCCTCGGCGAACTGGCCGGCGTTCTCGATGAACATGATGGGCGTGCTGCGCAATGCGGCGGAGACGCGGGTGGTTGTGCCGGGGGATTGAACCACTGATGCCACTGAGGGGACGCTGAAGGCGCTGAGGGGAGCACTACTTTCAGTGGCCTCAGCGGCGTTCAGCGTGCTCAGCGATTCCAATGGTTGCCGCTCCAGGCGGGAGGCAGCGGTGCTGGCCCGTGGCAGGGCGGTGGGGATGAGGAGGGCAGTTAGAGCCAGGGCAGCAATTGCGAGTGTTACGTTAATGCGTCTTTTCTTCATCGGAAGCTCCTTTACTTCGACAGGCTCAATACAGATCTGGTTACCTGCGGATACAAGAAGCCAACCTTGGGGCACACAAGAGCACGGCCTTGGGAAGCTGAATTGTGCTTGTGGACACCGGGGCAGGCGCGAAGCCTGCCCCGGTATTTCTCACTTGTTGCGCAGGATGAGCGGCAGGTAGACGCTGTATCGCACCGTGATGTAGTTGGGGCGAGTTATGGTGCTGGCGTCTATCCCATCGCTGATGGTAAGCGTGACGGTGTAGGCCCCTGCCGCCGCGTAGATGTGGATGGGGCTGGTCAGCGTGCTGGTGATGCCGTCGCCAAAGTCCCACAAGCTACTGGTGTAGTCGCCGCTGGAGGTGTTGGTGAAGGTCACCGTCAGGGGCGGCACACCTTGGGTAGGGCTGGCGGTGAAATCAGCCACGACGACCGACTTCCGCCACACCTCCCCGCCGTTGGCTAAGTTCGTTGCACCAATGAAGAGGCGATTGTTGAAGACCGCCATCCCGTTGTCCCAGTACGGAGCAGAGTTGTTGCTGTCACCGAAGCCATCGAAGCCTACCTGCTCCCAGTTCGTACCGTCCGCCGAGCGCCAAACCTCCAGTCCGGTGGTAGAGTTACCGACCACAAAGTACAACCGCCCCTCGAAGACCTCCAGCGCGCCAGCCAAGCGGGTCTCGGGATTGCCAAAGCCGTTGTCTACCACCTTCTGCCAGTCGCTGCCGTCGCAGAACTGGCAGCGCCAGACCTGAGCACCCGCACCAGGATTGTGTTGCGTGCTGGTGTAGAGGTAGTCATTGAAGGCAGCCAGCGCGCTAATACCGTAATTGCTTGCATCGCCAAAACCGTCAAGGTTCACCTGCGCCCAGGTGGCTGAGTCCCCTGTTGAGCTACGCCACACCTCGCCGCCGCTCGTGGAGTTCAGTGTGCCAGCGTACAGGTAGCCATTGAAGACCTCGAAGCTGATCACAGCCTCGTTGTAGGCATCGCCGAAGCCATTGGTGACGACGCGGGTCCAGTCCCCCGCGATCCCTGTCCGGCTGCGCCAGATTTCGGCGCCGTGGTCAGTGGTGTAGCTCCAGGTACTGGCGTACAGTGTGTCGCTGAAGACGGCGAAGCGGAAGACCTCGCCGTTGGTTGGGACGCCGAAGCCCCGCCTCACGACGCGGGCCCAGTGCTGCCCGTCGGCGGATCGCCACACCTCCCCACCGTTGACCTCATCGGCCCAGGTGCCAGCGTAGAGGTAGTCGTTGAATTCCACCAGGTGGTCAATGCCAGCATTGTAGCTGGAGCCGAAGCCGTCGGTTATGACCGCTGTCCAGTCGCCACCGTCGCTCTTACGCCAGAGTTGCCCTCCGCCCCGATGATTGCGGGTGCCGGCGTAGAGGTATCCGCCAAAGGGGGCCAGGGTCAGGGTACTACGGTTCTGCCGGTCGCCGAAGCCGTTGATGTTGCTCTGCACCCAGCCCGGCACGCCGGGGGCGAACTTCTGGACGCGGTGGTTTTCACTCTCTGCGATGTAGAGATTGCCTGTCGGATCCACTGCCAGATCTCGCGAATTGCGCATCTGTCCAGTACGGCTACCCTCACTGCCGCCAATAGTGGTCAGGTAAGCTCCATTGTTGTCCAAAACGTGCACCCGGTTGCCCCACTGATCAGCTACATAGATGCGGCCAGCAGCATCTACGGTCACAGCCATTGGATAGGTAAAGTGCGCGAAGTCATCTTTGGCCACGCCTGTCTCTCCAAGGGTACGCACGTAAACCCGGTTGCTGTCAAGAATCTGCACCCGGTGGTTATCGCAATCTACTACATAGACATATCCCGCCGGGTCTACTTCCACATCCCTGGGATACTTGAAGTGGGCGTTGTCAGAGCCTGCTACATTGGTCTCCCCGAGGGTGGCCACGTAGGCCAGGTCGCTGTTGAAGACCTGGCCCTTGTCCTCGACGTAGACGTTCCTGTAGCG
>JBBITV010000297.1:0-5254 GCA_037440585.1 Chloroflexota bacterium | reverse complement strand
AATGTGACTAAAGTGACTAAAGTGACTAAAGTGACTAAAGTGACTAAAGTGATGGAAGTGCCTGGAGTGCCTGAAACGCGAGAATGCCTGAAAAGCGGAACAACTTTAGTCACTTTAGTCACTTTAGTCACTTTAGGCACTTCTTGCGCATCAGGTATCACACACCAGCTACGAACTATCAAAGAGCACCAAATGCCGCTCAAAATGCGCCTCTAGCGCGGCGTAGTAAGCTTCTTCGTGGCGCTGCAGCGTTTCCAGAAATCGTTCGCGGAAACGGTAGAGCCCGTCGTCTCCGCTGGCCGTCAGCACCGATCCAAAGGTCACGTGGAGCACCTGGCGGGCATCAAAGTGTCGGGAGTTCGTGGTTCGCCAGCCGGTCCAGCCTGGGGAGCCGGGCCGGATCGGCCGAGACGTGATAGGTGGCGCTATCCTCCGCGTATCGCTCCAGGGCAAAGGCCATGATCTCCCGGAACAGCTCCGGGGCGACACGCGCCACCACACGCAGTGCCTCCAGGTAGGATGTGCCGGCCGTCTTGAGGTGCACCAGGTCGCTGGCGTGCCGGGCGACAATGGGGTATAGGCTGAACTTGTCAGAGCCGGAATGGAGGCCGAGCTTGTAGGGACCCAATTGGCGCGCAACGGCCACGTGTTGGACGAAGCTTGCCTCGAACTCGGCCAGAGCCTGGTGTGAGTCTAGCGCAGGATCGCCGATGTAGTCAACCCCCTTCTCGAACCGGCCCACGAAGCGCGGCGCCAGACTCACCCAGTGTACCCCCAGTCGCCTGAGCTCGCTGGCGACGAAGACGTGCTCCGCCACGCTCGTCGGCGGTGTGGTTTCGTCGACCGACATCTCCAGCTCGAAGGGCCGAGTACCCATCCGAGAAGCCAGCTCCCGGTACATGAGCGTCGTGTTGGCCACTACACTACCTAACTTTGCCATGGCGCGCCACAGGCTCGCCTCGTCGAAGCTGAGGCTGAAGCTGCCGAGGTCGAAGCGCTTGCCCAGGTAGAGGTCGCGCAACCTGGCCGGCGAGGCGTCCAATACGTCCCAAGGTAGCGCATCGGCTTTGGCCTGCAGAGTGGGGGCATCGTCGGTGTCGGCCGCGTTGTCCACGTGGTCGCCCGGGTCCACAGTGTAGAAAGTGAAGCCAGCCGCGACGCAACGGGCGATGTCGGGGATGGTCTTCAAGTGGTCGGCGTCGGCGCCGAAGCCGGCTCGCCAGCCCTCTTGCAAGACGCCCCAGGTGGCGTCGTCCAGTACCTGCTCAGGGGTGCGCCCGGTGCGTGCCATCTCGCGAATGGACTGCTGGGCGAAGATGGGCGCCAGGCTGTGCCGGCGGACGGCGCGTACGTGGCCCGGCGTGGCCAGGCCCAGACGATCACCGCATCCCACAGATTTGCGTAGGCCCAGGACGATAGGTGCAGTGAAGGGCAGCGCTTGCCGTAGAGCGACGGCATTGGCATGGTGGGTGGGGCAGAGCTGCAGGGTGAGGTGGTGACCGCCCATAGTTACTCGCCGCTCTGCGCCTTCAAAGGCAGGGCGACCGTTGGTAGAGAGGACGCCCAGCCGCGTCTCAGTGTTTCGGCGGCCGAGGAAATAGAGGCTACCCTGGGCAGCGGTTATGGAACGAGGATAGACGGCCAGTCCGGCGAGCTGGCCTAATTGGTGCGCCACACCTGCGGCCTGCTCCTCTGGCACGGCGGGTGCGATATTCTCAGTACGCAGTAGCTCGAGGATAGAAACCATTGTATCACCTGTTCGGCGGGGGCGCGGTCGAATCGCGCACGATCAACTGGCACGGCAGCACCTCGTCGCACACCTGCTTGTCGGCCAGCAGATCAAGCAACATCTGCGCGGCACGTTTTCCCAGCTCGAACCGGGGCTGGCGGACCGTGGTCAGGGGCGGCGTCACGTACCAACTGGGCTCGATGTCGTCGAAGCCTACCACGCTGAGGTCGTCCGGCACTTTGATCCCGCGCTCCCTGGCGGCCAGCAAGGCGCCAATGGCTGTCCGGTCGTTGTAACAAAACACGGCCGTTACCTTCGCAGCCCACAAACGCTGCAGGCCCAGGCTGCCACTTTCCAGGTCATGGCTCGTATCCGGCACCACGACCAGGTCGGGGTCGCACGAAATGCCGGCGCGTTCCACTTCGGCCTGATAGCCGGCCAATCGCCTCAGACTGGAGGGTTGCCGGAAGGCGGAGCCCACGTAGCCGATGCGCCGATGTCCCAGCTCCAGAAGATGCCGTACCGCCAGGCGTGCTCCTTGCTCATCATCCACCGACACGGAGTAGAGGTATTCGCCTTCTCCCTGGTTGTTGACCAGCACAATCGGTACGCTGAGTTCCTGCAGACGCTCACCGTACAGACGCCCAACGCGGGAGCTCAGGACGATGACGCCATCTACGCGCCGGCGGTGGAAGGTTTCTACGACGGCCATCTCGCGCTCAGGGTCGCCCTTGGACGAGCAAAGAAAGACGCTGTAGCCCGCGGTCGTGGCCAGGTCTTCGATGCCATCTACGACGCGATCAACGAAGGGGTCAGAGATGAAGGTGAGGACCAGGCCGATGGTATTCGTGCGCCGGGTGACCAGGCTCTGGGCAATGGCGCTGGGTGTGTAGCCCATCTCTCGCGCCAATTTGTGAATCTGTGCGGCGGTTTGCGGATTGACGAGGGGGCTGTTTTGCAGGGCGCGTGAGACAGTGGAGTGAGATACGCCAGCGGCTTCGGCAATGTCCTTGATGGAAACCTTCATAGGGATATAACCTGTATTACATCCGTATGTAACTCTCATAATCTAGTTTTGCACACGTGTGCAGTATAAGACTACCACAGCTCGGAATTGTTGTCAAGTCCTTTGCACACGTGTGCAACACTTTGCCAGGCGGCGCCGAGAGGTTTGGACCACAGGATACGCTCGTGATCAGGTCTCCCTGGCTGCCAGTGCCATAGCCCCTAGCACCCCCGCTCGACTTCCCAGCGCCGGTGGCACGATGTAGTGGTCGATACGCTCCAGTATCTTGGGCGACTGGACATAACCGGCAAGAAACTCTGGTACCCGTGCTCGAATCAGCGGGAAAAGTTGAGGCTGGTTCATCACGCCACCACCCAGGATAATGCGCTGGGGCGAGAGGATGCAGATGAAATTCACCAGAGCCAGGGCCAGGTAGCGCGCCTGGAGGGGCCAGGCGGGGTGATCGGGTGGCAAGGTTTCAGCGGGCTGGCCCCAGCGTGCTTCCAGTGCCGGACCGGAGGCCAGTCCCTCCAGGCAATCGCCGTGGTAGGGGCAGATCCCAGGAAAGGGATCGGCTGCCAGGTCATGCGGTACACGGATGTGTCCCATTTCCGGATGGATGAGCCCGTGCATCAGTTGCCCGCCGACCATTCCACCACCCCCGATCCCCGTGCCAATGGTGAGGTAAATGAACGTGTCCAATCCCTGCGCGGAACCCCAGCGGTGTTCACCCAGGGCAGCGCCGTTGACATCCGTGTCGAAACCTACTGGCAAGTCGAGCTCCCGGCGGATCCTGCCCGCAATGTCGGTGTTCGCCCAACCTGGCTTGGGCGTACTGGTGATGAAGCCATAAGTCGGCGACGCCGGATTCAGATCGACCGGCCCGAACGAAGCAACGCCGATGGCGGTTAACTCTTCTCGCCACGCGCGCAAGAAGTCAACTGCGCGGCCAATCGTCTCGTCGGGCGTCGTAGTTGGGAACTGCACCTCAGCCAGGATATTGTCCGGGCCGGAGCCGACGGCACACACGAGTTTGGTACCACCTGCTTCAATACCGCCGTACAGATGGCCAATGCCTGTACCCTGAGCCAGGATGCGCTCGATGACCTGGACTTTCATCAGGTTGGTCGTGCCAGGCGCGCCCGGCGATCCAGCCGTGATCACGACCACATCCCCCTGCTGGCAAACGCCCCGGGCTTGAGCCGCCTGGATGGCATCGGCGATGAGCTCATCGGTGCTGGTGACGCGGCGGCTCAGCAGCGGGGTGACGCCCCAGACGAGGGCCAGTTGCCGCTGGGTCATGACGCTGGGCGTGACCGCGACGATGGGCGCGTCTGGCCGGTACTTGGACACCAGGCGAGCGGTCGCGCCCGACGCCGTCGGCGTAATAATGGCGGCGGCTCCCAGGTCGGCGGCCGTCTGGCGGGTGGCGTGGGCCACCGCCTCGGCGATCTCACCTGGCAGCGGCTTCAATTGCTCCCGCGCATAGATGGTCGCCCCCCAGCTTGCCTCCGCTCGCTCGGCGATCTTGACCATCGTCTGTACGGTCAGAACGGGATACTGGCCGGCGGCCGTCTCGCCCGAGAGCATGATCGCGTCGGTGCCATCCAGGATGGCGTTGGCGACGTCGCTGGCTTCCGCCCGCGTCGGCCGTGGATTGTGAATCATCGATTCCAGCATCTGGGTGGCGGTGATGACCGGTTTGCCGGCCTGGTTCGCCTTGCGAATGATCATCTTCTGAGTGACGGGCACCTCTTCCAACGACGTCTCGACCGCCAGGTCCCCCCGCGCTACCATAACCGCGTCGGTGGCGGCGATAATGTCGTCGATATTGTGCACCGCTTCTGGCTTCTCGATCTTGGCGATGACCGGCACCGCCCGGCCGAAGGTGGATTCTTGCCGGATTAGTTCCTTCAGCTCCAGTACCTCACTCGCCGTCCGTACAAAGGACAGGCCAATCCAATCCACCTGCTGGGCGAGGACAAAGCTGAGGTCGTGGCGATCCTTGTCGGTGATGGCGGGGATGGCGAGGGAAGCGCGGGGCAAGTTCAGACCCTTGTTGGAGCAGATATAGTTCACCGGTGCTTCTGCGTTCCTTCATCGTTAGTTCCTCTCCTCACTGGGCTGGAAACTTGCTGACGCATTTTAGAATCTGGGCTCTCAACAATGGCCTGTGAAAATGCGTCAGCAAGTTTGTGCCAGCAGTCGTGCGATCGGCCGCAGGTCCAGCCACCACTGCTCCTTCGAGCGCAGGTAAGCCACGTCGACCATGCGCGGCAGGTCCTCCAGGCTGAAGATCTGGACGTGGCCGCCCCGCAGGCCGATCATGGCGCCGGCGGCTGAGCCTTTTTCGGCCTCTTCGATCAGGAACTCGACACAGCGCGCCACCAGCCGGGTAGCCTGGATACGATCGAACGGCGAAGGATTGCCGCCCTGCTGCAGGTGCCCCAGGACCGCCTGCCGCACGTCGAAGAGGTTCTTGCCCTCCTCTTCGAACAGCGCACGCATGAAGCTCGTGG
>JBBITV010000296.1:807-5325 GCA_037440585.1 Chloroflexota bacterium | reverse complement strand
AGATAGCCACTCCCAGCCAACCCAGGGGGGAGACCCAACCCGGGAGTTTTAATTCGGGAGGAGTTGTGATCACGCCGATCCAGCCTGCGAGGAAGAGTGCGCCAGCCCCTAAGCCGAGGAGCGGTTTGAGCCAGCGGCTTTGGCGCAGGGCGGCCCAATCCATCAGAGATGCCAGGCCGAAAGCTAGTGCTCCAAGCACAATGAACAACATGACTACTGAAAAAAGACTTGCTCGGCTAACCGGAGGAGTTCGAGCGGACTAAAGGGCTTCGTTAAGTAGTGATCGGCGCCGGCCTCGATTCCACGCTGCCGGTCCGACGGCTCGCTCTGAGCGGTGAGCATGACGACTACTACGCTGTTTGTGCTTGCATCTCGCCGTAGCTCCCGGCAGACTTCGTAGCCCCTCAACTCCGGCATCACCACGTCCAGGAACACCAGGTCGGGCTGCACCTCGCGCGCCAGGCGGAGCGCCTCCAATCCACTTTGTGCCTCAAAGACCTGGCAATCGTCGTTCTCCAGCGTCGCGCGTACCAGCATGCGCAGCGATGCTTCGTCGTCGGCGATCAGGATCTTTCTGGTCATCCTTAAACCCTCTACGAACACTAGCTCTCGGCATCTTGCCGAAGTTGATGCCGGAGTGCGGCCAGCTCCTCTGCGGTGAGCTGCTGGGATCGATACACCTGTCGAAAGTCCTGGGCAATGCGTAGGCTCTGCGCTTGCAGCCGTTCCAGTTCAAGGCTGAGCCGCTCGATGGTCGCCTGGAGGGATCCCGGGGCCTCGTACGGCAGGCGCACCGTGAACGTGGTGCCCTGGCCCACGGCACTCTGGACCGTCACCGAGCCGTTGAGCACCCGGACCGCGCGCTCCACCAGGGCCAGGCCGAGCCCCAGGCCCTCGTGGGACCGGGTCAGGTGGTGTTCGACCTGGTAAAAAGGGCGGAAGATGGCGTGTTGGACTTCGGCCGGGATGCCGATCCCGGTGTCGGTCACCTGCACGACAAGTTCGGTGCCCTCAAAATGACCCCGGACCCACACCTGTCCCCCGGGTGGAGTGAATTTTACGGCATTACTGACCAGGTGATACAGGATCAGGTGCAACTCCTGCCAGCCGATCAGGATGGGCTGGCCGGGTGCGATCTCGGAGGTCAGGCTGATCTGCTGTTCCCCGGCCATCGGGATGAACTCGGCAACCACGCGCGCCACCAGGTCAGCCAGGTCCAGCCCGTCACGGCGCACCGGCCACTGCCGGTTGCCATCCAGGCTGACAAACTCGGTCAGCTCGCGCACCGCTCTGACCAGCTCGCCGACCTTGCGGTAGGCAATTTCCAGGAATTCGCGGTGTGCCGGCTCCAGCCGATCCCCCACCTCCGCCATCAGGATTTCCAGGAAGGCCCAGACCGCCACCAGCGGCGTGCGCAGTTCGTGGCTGATCACGGCGACGAAGGCATCCCGGCTCGCCCATTCCTCCTCCAGGCGTCGCTGGGCCGCCTCCAGCGCCCGGCGCTGCGCCCGCTCCTGCTGGTACAGGGCGTTCAACTCCCGCGCATAGATCAGGCCTTGCTCCTGGATCCTCTCCATGACACTTGATTCTACCTCGACCATGTTAAATTGCACAACGGATAGCGCCTCTATCCATTAACTCATCCGTTAATCCGTTAGCCATCCGTTGACAGATTTAACATTGTCGTATTTGTTTACCGCGTCATTCGCGCACCCGGGTTTGGACCACGAAGGCACGAAGTCCCACGAAGCACGCGAAGCACGAAGGCGCGAAGGGGATCGGTTGCTTACTCAAGCAGCAAATCTTCGTGCCTTCGTGCTTCGTGACTCTTCGCGCGCCTTCGCGACTTCGTGATCCAAACCACGCCGGTTAACATGTACGACTCCCGAATCGGCCCCCCTACCCCCCCATCCCCCCAATTTTTGGGGGGGCTAGGGGGGGCGGGGGAACACGCGCCGCACTTTCTGACTCCCCCCAAAGCTTGCCCTGAGCAAAGTCGAAGGGCCTGCCCTGAGCAAAGTCGAAGGGCCTGCCCTGAGCAAAGTCGAAGGGTTGGGGGGTCGGGGGGGGGCTGCCTCCCTAGCCGGCGCTCAGGCCTGTGCAGTTGGCGCCTCAGCCAGGGCGCGCTCCATCATCTCAAGAAGGTCGTTGACGTCGAAGGGCTTGTGGAGGTAGGGCAGGCCTGACGCCTCCAGAAAGGCCCGGGTCCTGGCGCTCATGGCATCCCCGCTCATGAAGACGACGCGGCGCGCCTGGTCGGGGTGGGCCGCGCGCAGGCGTTCGTACAGCCCAGGCCCATCCAGCCCTGGCATCTTCAGATCGCACAGGATGAGGTCGTAGGATTCAGCCTCCGCCCGGGCCAGGGCGGCCTCTCCGTCCTGGGCTGTGTCCACTTGAATGTCCGGGCAGGTGAGATGCAGTGCCTGTTGCAGCGCCTTGCAAACGGCGGGCTCATCGTCCACCACCAGGAACCGCCCGTGCACCACACACAGTGTGTCCTCTCCGACATCGGCGGGCGGCGGAGACTCCACGGCTTCGATGGGCAGCTCCACCACAAAGGTCGCACCCCCTGACACGTCGCCAGCCGGGCTTTCAGCCCAGATCCGGCCGCCATGCTCGCCGACAATGGCCTGGCAGATGGACAACCCCAGGCCTGTGCCTCGTCCATCTGCTTTGGTGGTGAAGAAGGGTTCGAAGATACGCTCCAGCAACTCGGGCGGGATAGCCGGGCCGGAGTTGGCGAAAGTCACCCGAATCATGTCCGCGGCTCGTTCAGAGCGCACGGTCAATCGCCCGCCCTGGCCTGTTTCGGCGATGGCTTGCTGGGCATTGACGATCAGGTTGAGAAATACCTGCTGGAGCTGATGCGGGTCGGCCAGCGTCTGGGGCAGTCCTGGATCCAGTTCGAGGTGCAGGTCGACGTTGTTGATGCGAAGCTGGTACTGCTGGAGTTCCAGGGCGCTTTCGACGGTCGTGTTGATGTCAGTCGGTTGCCTGGCGGGTGGGCGCTGGCGGGTGAAGGTGAGAAGATTCTGCACGATGTGGGCGCAGCGTTTGGCCTGGGTGGAAATGTGCTGCACATAGTCGCGTTCAGCAGCCCGTTCTGGCCTCGCGTTGAGCAGATGGGCATACCCGAGGATGGCGGTGAGGGGATTGTTCAGCTCGTGGGCGATGCCGGCCGCCATCTGGCCCAGAGCGGCCAGGCGCTCCTGATGGAGCATGGCCTGGTGGGTGGTCTGCAACTTGCGGTAGGTTTCGTCCAGCCGCTGCGCCATGGTGTTGAACGCCTCTGCCAGATCCTGGATCTCATCCCCGGTGCGGACCTGAATGCGGTGAGCCAGGTCACCTTCTCCGATCCGCTGGGCTCCCCACTGCAGAGTGCGGATGGGCCAGGTGAGCTGCTGCGAGAGCAGCGTGGTGGCGCCGATGGCAACCGCAAGGGCCAGGGCGGCGAGAATCCACAGGCGGCTGGCAAGTTGGGTGACGGAAGCGGCCGCAGCGGACCGCGAGACATGGGTTACCACCGCCCAGCCCAGTTCCGGAACGGGCGCATACCCCAACCAGTTCACTTCGTCGCCTTCGTTGGCCTCGAGGAACCCCCGCTGCCCGGCCAGGGCGCGCCGGGCGGCCTCCTCATGCCCGGCTCCGGCTATCCGCGTCATCAACTGCTCCGGCTCAGCGCCCACCAGAATGTTACCCGCTGCGTCCACCACATGGGCGTCTTCCGGGCCTTGAACCGCAATCTTCATTACCAGCTCGCTCAACTGTGCCAGCGACATACCGCCCACCAGCAGCCCCCGGATCACGCCCTCAGCATCCCGAACCGGGGCGGCGATGGCGATGCGCAGTATGTTGGTCACACCCCTCTCGGGTGCCGAGACGGTAATCTCCCCGGTCCGCATGACCCCCTGGTAGTAGTCGCGGTAGGCGGAATTCACGCCGAGTACAGACCGGTCCGGACTGGTGGTGGCGCGCACTACACCGGACGCATCCAGGATCCAAACATTGGAGTAGACGGAATAGCCCGCCTTGATGCTCTGCAGCAGCGGTTCGAGCTGTGTGAACTCCTCTCTCTCGACGGCCTGACGGACTCCAGGCATAGTTGCGGAAACGGCGATCTGTTGCCTGGCGTTACTGACCATGGTTGAGACCAGGGCACCGACGAGCTCAGCCACAGCCTGATGCTTGCTCAGTTCGACGTCCCGGACGGCCGCCAGGCTGCCAGAGCCCCCGATGTAGCTGAGGACGGCACTGGGAAGCAGCATCGTACTGACGACCAGGACGATCAATTTGGTCCGCAGGCCCAGCCGGCGGATGGGATGACGCGCGTTCGCGTCGCAAAAGCGCCGGGTCAAGAAAGCGACTATGGCGGCGCGAACGCGCGTCAGAGTTATAGCAAACATGGGGTTTCGCCCCCGAACCAACCCGGGCGGCGAGGATAGACGGAGTGCCGCACGCTCAGAGTTTGTCTGAAAAGGTTCGAAGTGGGCGTCTATCCAGCGCCTAAATAGCGCACTG
>JBBITV010000296.1:0-776 GCA_037440585.1 Chloroflexota bacterium | reverse complement strand
AAGAAGGAATCACACAAGGTATAACGGTTGATAATACGAAAGTGATACGTCGGCAAATCTGCGATGTATTTGTTTACCGCGTGACGGAGCCACAGATAGTTGAGCGGTCGTGAGGGATCGGGCCACTCGAACTGGCCCGCTAATGCTGGACGAGGAGCATCTCAAACATCCCAAGCATCTTTCTGGCGATGGGCCTCATTGATCTCGGATTGGAGTGGATGGCCATCGCTAGAAAAATGCCGTTGACGCGGCAAACTGCCTGTCGCTTAGGATTAGCCACCCAGTTCAGTGGGTGGAGAGGGTTTGGACCGGCAAACCTTCACGCAGAATTCACGCTCTTTGAAACCTGCTAGAGACCTTCGCTAACCCGATTGTTACCTGCATCTGGTACACTGGGGTCATCAAGAAGATCTTTACACAGAAAGGACGGACCACCATGTACCACACCAAGACACCTGACAAGCCCAGCCGGATCCGCTGGCTCAGTCGCCTGGCGCCGCTCCTGGCCGTCGCCGTGCTGGCCCTGACCCTGGGCGCAGCCCAATACTCACCGCCGGAGCGCCTCCACTCCGCTCTCGCGGCCCTCGCCGCCAGCGACCCTGCCGCGCGCGTCGCAGTCATCGTCCAGAAGCTTGCCCCCGACAGCGCCGTCGAGGCCCGCGTGGCCGAGCTGGGCGGCACCGTGACGAAGGACCTCCACATCATCAATGCCTTCGCTGCCGAGATACCGGCAAGTGCGGTGGCGGAGCTGGCCAAGGCAGATGGCGTGCGCTGGG
>JBBITV010000295.1:0-5335 GCA_037440585.1 Chloroflexota bacterium | reverse complement strand
GGTGACGCCGGATACCCTCATCGTGCATAAAGTGACCGGTCGAGTGGTCGAACGCCAAATCGCCGACAAGCACGTGATGACCGTGCGCGTGGCGGGCGGCACCGCAGAGCGACCGGTGCCGGCGAATCTGCGCTGCGCGCTGGTGCTCAACGATGAGCGAGCCGCTAAACTCGCGCGACTGGGCGCGCAGATCGAGCACTTGTATGGCATGCCGATGGACATCGAATGGGCCATGGCCGGGGGCACGTTCGCCATCGTGCAAGCGCGCCCGATCACCGCACTGCCGAAAGCGCCCACCACGGAATAGTGAACGTGCAGTATGCTCCGCCCGGCAATCACCGCGCTGACATCGAAACGCGCAACGCTGGGCCAGGGTGCCGCGATGGGCTTGAACAACGCGTTCATCAGTCTAGGGCAAATCGGGGGACCGCTCTGGGCCGGTTTCGTCTTCGATATTCACGTGGACTTGCCATACCTCAGTGGCGCGGCGATCATGTTCATCGGGTTCTTGTTGGCGCTGGTCTGGGTTTCGGAAGGAGAAAGCACGCGCGCCGCCGCCACATCTTGGGACACTTGACCTGGGAGGCAAAAGCATGCCGTTGCTCTTCTTGCTACGCAACGAGTTCTCCGCTATAATACCGCCGTTAGGTGCGCGGGAGTCGATATGCATGTACTAAACGTCCACCAAAGAGAGTTCCAGCTTCCGGCTCAGCGAGTTGCTGAGCTGATTGACACGCTTGCATCTCCCCAAGACTTGCTGTGGCCTAAAGATATGTGGCCGCGTATGGAGTTTGACAGACCCCTGGCGGTTGGAGCCACCGGAGGCCACGGGCCTATTCGCTATCGAATCGACGAGTACCGTCCGGGCAACTATGTCCGGTTTCGGTTTCTGGGGCCGGCTGGCTTTGAGGGTGATCATGCGTTTCAGATCGTTGAGGTCTCCCCAATGAAAACCCTCTTGCGGCACACCCTGGAGATGAACACGCATGGTTTGGCCCTCATTTCGTGGCCGGTCGTGTTTCGACCGCTGCACGATGCGTTGATCGAAGACTTACTAGCGAGAGCCGAGGCTTCTTTACACCAAGAACCAAGAGTCCGCCGTTGGTCGCTATGGGTGCGGCTTTTGCGCTGGGTCTTCTCCGGCGGAAAGGCTCGCCCGCAGGTCGGCCTGGGCCGCACGAGGACGGGCAGCCGACTTGGCTGTTCACCTTTCCACGGGTGATGTGTGAACTGTCCCCTGTTTGCCCGCTGTGTGCGCAGCAAATCCGCCAGGCGCACCATGCGCACCCATGCTGATGAACGCTACCTGCCAGCGGCTCGTGAGCCTCAGCAGACGGATGAGTTCAAGACCCGCAATCGACTCCGCAGCGCCATTGAACCTAAACAATCCGAATTGGTCGGGCATGGCCTGCGAGAACTGTATACTTATTTCCAGTGCGGTTTCCGTTTGTCCATGAAAGCGGACAACCCCTCGCGAAAGTCCGCCGTGCCACCCTGGGCAATGATCCGCTGCCGCTCCCGCTCTAGTTGAACCTCCAGCATCGGGTAGAGCGCCGCATTCACGAGAGCCTTGGCGCCTCCAAAGGCTGTGGCAGGACCCCGTGCCAGTTGAGTCGCAATCTCTTGCGCGCGTTCCATCAGCCTCTCGTCCGGAACGACCTCGTGCACCAGCCCCAGGGCCAAGGCCTGCTGCGCGTCCAGCACCGGATCCAGGAGCAGGAGCTCGGCCGCCTTCGCCGGGCCGATGAGCTGCGGCACGATGGCAGTCCAGCCCCCGTCCGGCACCAGGCCGATGGACGTGTAGGCTTGCTTGAACTTCGCACCCGCCGCGGCCAGGCGCAGATCGCAGGCGGCCGCCAGGCTCACCCCGGCGCCGCCGGCGGCGCCATTCACCGCCGCCACGACGGGCTTCTCCATCAGCCGCAGATCGGTGATCACGCGATGGAGGGGGACAGTCAGGTCGCGGAAGAAATGGCGCGGGTCACCGTCTGTCTGGATGTGCTCCCAGGCCGCTTTCATGTCTCCCCCGGCACAGAAGCCCCGCCCCGCCCCGGTCAGGATCAGCGCACGGACGCCCTCATCGTCCATACAGGCTTGAATGATCCTGACCAGCGCCTCGGCCATTGGCTGGTTCAAGGCATTGAACACTTCGGGGCGGTTGAGTGTGATCGTCGCCACCCCGTTCTGTATGTCCAGCAGCACAGTTTGGTTTGTCATTTCCATTCATTCCCTTCAATCCGTAGAAACGGCAGCAATTTTTCTCTGCGGTTCGGGCTGGGTTTGGCCCGCCAGCCAACCTTCATAGATTCTCAGAAAGACGACCCCGGCCAGGATCATCAGGCTGCCACCGAGCTGCATCCCGTTCAGGCGCTCGCCCAGCAGGACGTAAGCGATCACAGTGGTGAAAGCCGGTTCCAGGGTGAGGATCAGGTTGGCGACGCTGGAGGGCAGGTAGCTCAGGCTGACGTTATACAGCCCGAAGCCGGCCACAGTGGGCCCCGCCGCCAGCAGGAACAAGATACCCCACCCGGCCAGGGCGTTCCCCAGCCAGAAGAGATCCGCCGGTCCGCTAGCCGCGCCGGGCAAAAATCCCCCGGGCAGCAGGTTGAAGAACAGCAAGAAGACGGTGGCAAAGCCAAACGTGTAGAACAGGGTCGTCCAGGGGTTCAGGCCGCGCTGCGCCGCCGAGCGCCCCAGCAGGCTGTAGAACGCGTAGCCCAGGCCGGAGAGGATCCCGGTGAGGATGCCCACCAGAGCCTGCCCCTTCGCGGCACTCAGGGCAAGCTCTGAGCCTTCGGCCTTGAGGGCCTCAGTCCAGAGGCTGGTCGAAGGGTTGGCGCGCCAGGCCGCCGGGTCCAACGCTCCTGAGACCAGGACGCAGCCCCCCAGGCTAAAGGCGACCGCCAGAAGCTTGGCCCCATCCAGGCGTTCTTTGAGGAGCCACCAGCCGAGGAGGGCGGTGAACGCGGCTGAACAGTATACCAGTACGGTGGCGATGGCCGCCCCGTTCAGGGCGACCGACAGGGTCCACAGGGCGTTGAAGAGCGACAGCACGAGGCCGTAGGCGATGAGATAGAGCAGGTGTGGGCGCTTCATGCGTAGCAGGTGGGGGCGCAGGAGTCCCAGCGCCGGCAGCAGAAAGAGAGCCACCAAGCCATCTCGCCAGAAGGCCAGTACCAGCGGGGGCATGTGGTAGGTTTGGGTGAGGTAGCGGATGAAGATAGCCGTGGTCGACAAGATAGCCGCGCTGATCAGGGCGATCGTATAGCCGCGAGTGAGACTGGATTGATTCCCCATCAGGGCCGGGTGTTCAGCATCTGCCGGACCACCGGCTCCCACGACGCCGATAGCTCCAGGAACAGCAGGGCATTGCGCCGGGGACGCTCGCGCGGGGCCAGCCCCACTAACTCGCGGAGCAGGAGACGCTCGTCCTGAATCAGTCGCAAGGCTCGCTCTAACATGGACCGGTCGGCGGCATGCGGGAAGTTCTCCAGGGCCATCATCAGGTTCTCCGTCTCGCCGACCATCAGAAAGATAGCGGCCTCGTTCAATTGCAGGCGCTGCTTCATGATGCGCACGTCGGCCACGCGGTCTTCGGCCATGGCCAGGCGCAGGGCAATGAGCTCGTAGGGACCCGGCTGGAGAAGGACCCGGGCTTCGTTGACCGCCATACGCAGGGGGAAAAGGGGCCGGCCGGGGCCGCTCTCGGCCGTGGCCAGCCAGCCGTTACTTCCGATTACCAGGACAACCAGGATAATCAGAACCAGACGCCAGGCCCAGGCTGGCCAGCGAGAGGTCTGGAACCGGGGGAAAGAACCTGGGCGGAAGGACGCCAAGGAGCCTGCCCTGAGCCATGCGAAGGGACGAAACCGGCGGCGAGCCTGGCGCGCCCGAGCCGCGCCGTAGATCTGTTGCTCCACCCGGGCTTTGGCCGCTTCGGGCATCGGCTGGGGAACCACCCGGCCGGCAGCCACCGCCAGGCGGATCAGCGGGGCCAGTTCCTCCCGCTCCTCCGGGTAGCGGGCCAGAACTGCTTCCGGCGTTTCGCCCGCCGCAAGGCGATCCAGGCACTCTTGCAGCAAGTCTCTTGTCTCAGCCATGCCGCTCACTCCCTCGCCAGGCGCCGGCGCAAGGCCGCCAGCGCCTTGTGCTGCAGGTCTTTCACCGCTCCCTCACGCTTCCCCATCACCCGGGCCGTTTCGGCCAGGGAAAGTCCGGCCGCAAAGCGCAGCGCGATGACCTGCTGTTGTAGGGCGGTCAACTGCGCCGTCGCCACCTGCAAACAGGCGCGCGTCAGCAGTCCATCTTCGGCCGCCCGGCCGGTACTACCGGCCACCGCGATCGTTTCCTCCAGGGGGACAGTTTCCCGGCGACCCTGGCTGCGCACGTAATCCACCAGGACATTGTGGGCGATGCGGAAGAGCCAGGCGCCGAAGGGCGCGCCCTGCCAGCGGAAGCTATCCAGGGCGTTCAGGGCACGAATGAAAGTTTCGGCCGCCAGATCTTCAGCCTCGGTGGGATTCTGGCATCCCCCCTCCCTCGGCGCCAGGCGAAAAGCCAGGTAACTGTAGATCCGGTCCGCATAGGCCTGGTAGAGCTGGCCGAAAGCCTCGGCATCACCTTGCTGGGCCCGACGGATCAGGGCCGGGTCGGTCCAATCAAGAAACCGTCCGGGCACACACGAAAGATAGCCCGCGGTGTGTAGTATATCACACTTGACGGTGAAGTTTTCTCGTCACGGCTTGAACTGGGCAATCGCCAGCAGGATCGTCACGGCCGTGCCAAAGAGGGCGATGGTGCCCACCGTCCAGCGCGTCTGCACCAGCATACGCTCGTACAGGGTATCAAAGCGCTCATTCAAGTGGTCGAAGCGCTCATTCGCCCGTGACTCCATCCGCTCAAAGCGCTCATTCATCTCAGTACGCAGTTGGCGGACCTCGTCTTTCAATCCCGCCACGTCGTGTTCGAGAATATCCAGCCGTGACAGGACCTGGCGATATTCATCGCGGGGGACCTTCCGTTCCTTGAGCAATGTGTCTATTCAGACTTCCATGTCCTGGGCGGCTCGCTCGCCCAAAGCGTCTTGTAGGGTTCTGGGGATCGTTGCCGGCATGAGCCCGTCTCCTTCCTGGCTGTCTGCACCGTGTTGCCAAGTATAGCACAAGTCGGATGTAAGGACAAAGTTCTACTGGGATTCAACAATGAATCGTGTCAACACCCGCTCACATTGAAGAACGATCATGCCATAGGGTGAGCTTAGACCTGACAGGTCTCAGATACCTGTCAGGTCTGGACCTCCAGGGACCTGACAGAGACCTGACAGAGACCTGTCAGG
>JBBITV010000294.1:0-5336 GCA_037440585.1 Chloroflexota bacterium | reverse complement strand
AATCACGGCGAACCCGGGCCCGAGGGTGTCCAGGCTTACAGGCCGGCTCTGCGACAGGCCCAGCAGGGCAAAGCCTGCCAGGACTAACGCAAAAGGAAAGAATAAGAGGCCAAGTTCTATCCAACGCATGCGATGTACTATCGACATCATCTACCTCGATCACGAAATCTGGCTAATCAAGGTACTTTCCCACCAGCAACTCAAGCTTCGCACGCGTCTCGGGTCGGATGGCATCCCGGGCGGTGATGATGGCGGCCGCCAGCGCGTGGGCGCAGTCGCACTGGCGCTCGCGGGTGACGCGTGGGATCGCGGCGCGAATGATGCTCTTCGCCGTTGCCACATTCTTCATCAGGTTGGCAACGACCATCTCCACCGTCACGGGCTCCTCGCTCTCGTGCCATACGTCGTAGTCCGTCACCAGGGCGAGGCAGGCATAGCAAATCTCTGCTTCACGCGCGAGCCTGATCTCCGGCAACGCCGTCATTCCGATCACGTCCACACCCCATTGCCGGTAAATGCGCGATTCGGCCTTGGTAGAAAACTGCGGCCCCTCAATGCACAAGAAGGTTCCGCCACGATGTACTGTCGCGCCGACCTGTTGCGCTGCCTCGAAGAGTGTAGCGCTCAGGTCCGGGCAATAAGGGTCCGCCAGGCCGACATGGACCACCAGGCCCTCGCCGAAGAAGGTGGACGGCCGCTGCCGTGTTCGGTCGAAGAATTGGTCGGGGATGACGACGTGTAACGGGGCCAGGTCCTCGCGCATACTGCCGCAGGCGCTCACCGAGATGATATGCTCGACGCCCAGGGATTTCAGGGCATAGATATTGGCCCGGTATGGGACTTCAGTAGGCATGAACCGGTGGCCCCGGCCATGGCGCGGGAGAAAGGCTACCCGTTCCCCTTCCAATGTGCCGACGACGATGCTATCGCTCGGCGCTCCGAACGGCGTCTGGACATCGACCTGCTCAATGTCGGTCAGGTTTTCCATCTCATATAGCCCGCTGCCGCCGATGACGGCGATTCTGACTTGTGACATGATGCACCCCCATTACTTGATTACAGCATTGCAGCGTTACGCATTATAGCAAAATTGCTTCGGGTTGCCAACCTGCCTTACCCTGCGTATAATTGCGGCATAGTCGGCTGGCCGGATGGAGCATCTTCTTCAGGGAAGGCTTATGACCCCTTTATTGGCATATCAACTGGGCATCCTGATGATATTGACGTTCCTGTTCCTCAACACGGTGACCGGTCTCCGTGCCTTTGAGCGGCTGTCGAGCTATCGTAGCCGGCGCCGGTCAGGGTCGCCGTTGTTCTCGGTGTTGGTGCCTACCCGAAATGAGGCGCGCACTATTCGCGAATGCGTCCAGTCACTCCTGGCTCAAGACTATCCCAATCTCGAAATCCTGGTGTTGGACGATAATTCCGAGGACCGCACGCCCGTGCTCGTCGCGGCCCTCGCCGAACATGACCTGCGGCTGCGGCTGATTCGGGGTCGGCCGGTCCCGGCGGGGTGGACCAGTAAGGCGTGGGCTTGCCACCAGCTCAGCCAGGAGGCGCAAGGTGAATACCTGGTGTTCACCGAGGCCGACACGATTTTCGGCCCGGAGGCCCTGAGCGCGGCGCTCGAGGCACTGCACTGGACCGGGGCCGATCTTCTCTCGGCGTGGCCACGGCAGGCGGCAACAGGGTGGATTGAACGGTTGGTGCTGCCCCTTCAGCAATTCGGCTTGTTCTGCTTCACGCCGATCCGCTTCATCGCTGGCCGAGCTGAGCCGAGTGTCGTCGCGGCCAACGGGCGGTTCCTCTTCTTCCGTCGCCTTGCCTACGACCACACCGGTGGACACGCGGCCGTGCGGAGTGAACTGGCCGAGGATGTTGCCCTGGCACGGCGCTTGCGGGCCCTGGGTGGCCGGCTATCCGTGCTTGACGGGACCGACCTGATCCGTGTTCAGAGTCCGGGGCTTCACAAGCTGTGGCCTGCCCTGTCCAGGAGTCTGTTTGCACCATTCGGCTATTCGCTACCCTTTATCGCCGCGGTTGTCGCGGTGTTTGTCGTATTATTCGTCCTGCCGGTTGGCTTTCTGCTGACCGGCGTGTTGAATCGCCAGTTCTCACTGGACTGGACCTGGGTGCCCCTATACCAGATGGCGCTAATCATCGCGAGCCGGGCGCTCATCGCCCGGCGTTTCGGGTTCCCCGTCTGGGATGCGCTGCTGCATCCAATCTCCGTCCTGATGCTTCTGGCCATTGCCAGCGAGGCTATTCGATGGCACTTGTTTGAACTCGGGGCTTTCCGCGGGCGACACCCGAGTGACGCAACGGCCACGCCTCGGAGAGGCTCACGCGATGGCCGCAAAAAGAAGCAACGCGATACACAGAGCAAATAAGCTCGAAGTTGAGTTTGACAACCGTTTGAACGTTCAACGTGTAACGTGCAAACGTGTGGCATATGTGGAGGTCGATCTATGTTCCTGTTCATAGAAACTACTGCTCAGTTAACAGGTCCTGCGGTCCCAACACCGCTTCACATCCCAGACGGCTATCTGAGCCCGCTTACAGTCGCCGTGCTGTATGCTCTGGCGATCCCATTCTGGTGGCTGGCCAGCCAGCGCCTGCGTACTCACCTCACCCAGCGGATGGTGCCGCTGATCGCGCTGTTCGCCGCCTTCTGTTTCGTCATCATGATGTTCAACGTGCCGCTGCCTGGTGGTACCACCGGCCATGCCGTCGGCGGTACCCTGGCGGCGATTGTGCTTGGGCCGTGGGGCGCCGTGGTGGCCGTCTCAATCGCTCTGTTCATCCAGGCGCTGTTCTTTGGTGACGGCGGAATCCTGGCCTTTGGCGCGAATGCCTTCAACATGGCGATCTTGTTGCCCCTGGCTGGCTATGCGGTTTACCGGCTGCTCAGCAGTCGCAGTCCTCTCACCTCCAAACGCCGCGTGGTGGCTGCCTTCGTCGGAGCGTATGTGGCGCTGAGCTTATCGGCTCTGGCGGCGGGAATCGAGTTTGGCCTACAACCGCTGCTGTTCCGCGCCGCCGACGGGACGCCACTCTACGCGCCCTTCCCCCTGAGTGTTGCTGTGCCGGCGATGCTCATTCCACACTTGCTCATCGCCTCTGTGGTCGACGGCATTGCGACGGCACTGGTGGTCGCTTACTTGCAGCGCACCAACCTTCCGATCCTCCAGTTGAATGAACGCCCGCTGGAAGCTGTAGCGCGGGGGGGTGGCTGGGCTCGGACGAGGGCGCTCTGGGTGGGCCTGGCGATCCTGGCCGTGCTTTCGCCCCTGGGACTACTGGCCGCCGGAACAGCCTGGGGCGAATGGGCACCTGAAGAGGTCCAGGCCCTGACCGGCTTCGTGCCCGAAGGCTTGCAGTCCCTGTCCCAGACCTGGAATGCACCCCTGCCAGGCTATTCGATACCCGGCCTCGGTCCGGTGTCGGGCTACATCTTATCGGCGATGGCCGGGATGGCGTTGGTCGTCCTGGCTATCTGGGTGGTAGGTGCGGCGATTGGCCGGCGGCAGACGAAGACACAATGAGTGGGACCACTCCTGCCCGTACCCCCAAGCCAGGCGTCCTGGAGCGTACCCTGGCCGACATCACCGGCTCACTCGAAGCAACGCTCTTTGCCGAGGACCTGGCGCGGCGAGGGGGCTTTCTCCAGGGGCTCGATCCCCGGATCAGGATCGTGACCTTCCTGGCGTTGTTGCTTGCCGTTAGTCTGTCTCGCAACCTGCCCATTGTCATCGGACTCTACGGGTTTGCCCTGGTGCTGGCCTGGTGGTCGGCGGTGCCCCTGGATTTCTTTGTGAAGCGGGTATGGCTATTCATGCCGTTCTTCACGGGGATCATCGCCGTGCCGGCCATTTTTAGTTTCATCACCCCAGGCACTCCGGTTCTTACCCTCATCAGTTGGGACGGCAGTTCAAATGCTGCCCCAACCAGTGTCGCTGTCACCGAGCAGGGGCTGCGCACGGCTGCCTTCTTGTTACTGCGCGTCGGCACTTCGGTCTCCTTCGGCATTCTGCTAATTCTTACCACACCCTGGAACACGTTGCTTAAGGCCCTGAGCGTGTTGCGGGTGCCCCAGGTTTTCATCCTGATTCTGGGCATGACGCACCGATACGTTTACTTGTTGCTGCACACCGCCAACGACATGTTTCTGGCTCGAAAGAGCCGGGTGGTAGGCCGGATGCGTGCCGCGGACCAGCGGCAAATGCTGACGGCGACAATGGGCACGCTTTTAGACAAATCGTATCACATGAGCAATGAGGTTTACCTGGCGATGTTGTCACGGGGCTTCCGGGGCCAGGCCCGGGCTCTTGAAACGTTCCAGATGCGGGGGCGCGATTGGATTTGGGGCGGGGCGATGTTGGTGGTAGCGGGTGTGGCGATCTGGCTTGGATGGTAGAGAGGAACTCAGAGGAACTCCGAGAAACTCAGGGGAACTCAGGAGAACTCGGAGGAAGTCTCAGTTCCTCTCCCCTGAGTTCGCGGTGGAGGCGTATAATGCCATGAACGGAGCTCCGGTGTTCGAACTCGAACAAGTCTGCTTCAGCTACGACGGCCAAATTGAGGCCCTGGCGAGGATCGACCTGCTAGTCTGGCCAGGCGAGAGGCTCGCCGTCCTGGGGTCGAACGGCAGCGGCAAGAGCACGCTGCTTAAGCTCCTGGACGGCCTCTACTTTCCGACTTCGGGCACGGTACGCGCCTTCGGCCAAGTGCTCACAGCGCAGGCGTTACTCCAGGAATCCTTCGGGTTCGAGTTCCGCCGCCGGGTCAGCCTGATCTTCCAGGATACCGACGTTCAGCTATTCTCACCGACGGTGTACGATGAGGTGGCCTTCGCGCCCCTTCAGCTTGATTTGCCCAAGGCGGAGATTGAGAGGCGGGTGGAAAGTGCACTGGCTGCCCTGAACATCGCCAGGTTACGGGATCGGGCACCTCACCGGCTGAGCGGTGGAGAGAAGCGCAAGGTCGCCATCGCGTCTGTCCTGTCCCTCCAGCCCGACGTCTGGCTGATGGACGAGCCGACAAGCAACCTGGAGCCCCGCAGCCAGGCCTGGTTGATCGACTTCGTGTGCGAGCAGGCGATGGCTGGCAAGACGGTCGTCACCGCGACGCACGATCTGGACATCGTCCGTGACATCGCCGACCGGGTGGTCGTCCTGGGGGAGGATCATCGGATCGCCGCCATGGGCACCCCCGACGGCATCCTGGACGATTTCGACTTGCTGCTCGCCTGCAACCTGGTCCACGCCCACCGCCACACCCACGGAGAGGACGTCCACTGCCATCACCATCTGCATGATGGGCATCTGCATGCTTCA
>JBBITV010000293.1:0-5371 GCA_037440585.1 Chloroflexota bacterium | reverse complement strand
AGCACCTCTCCGGGATAGGTATCGAGGTCCAATTATACCACGGGGGTGGGCGCGGGGGGAAACGTGATGCATAAACAGCTCTCACGCATCACGCATCATGTTGATGACCCGCCTCCGTCACACCTAATTGCAGCGAAGTTCGCAGACGCTGCATCCCTAACCGGATGCGTGTTTTCACGGTGCCCAGGGGTTCACCCAGGTAGTTTGCGATCTCGTGGTGCGTCATGCCATGGAAATAGGCGAGCTCTACGGCCTGGCGTTGGGGAGCTGGTAGTTCGGCCAGGGCACGACTCACGACCAGCCGCCGCAGGCTGGTATCTTCCAGGTAATTCGGTGATCCATCGAGGATGACTTTAGCCGGAGTCAACGGCTCGGAATTAGACAATGGACGGCCACGACTGCGTCGCAATTCGTCGATAGCCCTGTTCCGGGCAATGGTCAGTAACCAGGTAGGGAAAGTGCCGCGTTCCGGTGCGAAGGTTGCCGCGCCTCGCCAGACGGCCATGAAGGCATCCTGAGTGACTTCTTCGGCCGCCATCCCTTCGCCCACTATCCGGACGACCAGGGAGAATACAAGGTTGCCATAGCGGTCGTATAAGGCTCCTAGAGCATCGCGATCGCCCGTTGCGACCAGGGCAATGAGGGCTTCGTCAGTCAAACCAGCGTGGTTCACGAGCACTTACCCACCTGTCATTGAGACTTTATAAACTATAGACTCTATAAATTATAGATATGCTTATCGAAAATTGAAAAGTCGCAAATCGCACTTGACTTTTACTGGGCCGGGTTCTACAATTACTCCGCCATGCGGGACATCTATCAATCGTTGCTACTTTGCGCAGCCTTGCGAAGTTTTCAGACCAAATCTCCACAAGGCCTGGGAGATCGTTTCACGGCAAAAAGGGATTATCGAGATCGGTGGAGGCGAAGTGAGTGCATATGAGACTGAAGCCGCGTGAGGGCTGGTCTACTCTTCTGCTGTTGACGGTGATGTTGCTAAGTGTGGCGTGGTCCATCCAGTCCGCGAACTGGTCAGAAGGTTTGTGGACGTTGCAGCTCGCAGTTCTCGGCGGACTGGGAATCGGCATCGTCCTGGGCTGGATCCGGCGGTTACCGGGAACGCTGGCTCATTTGCTGGCCATCGCCCTGGGGGTGGCGTGGACCGTATTCCTGGTGGCCTGGCTCCTTCCGTGGGAGTATACCTGGCCTCAGGCTCTAACCGAGATTGCGGACCGTTTCGGAAGATGGCTACAAATCGCGCGCGGGCAGGGCGTCAGCCAGGACAACCTGGTGTTCGTGATGCAGCTCTGCTTTCTCCTCTGGATGATAAGTTACATCGGCGCCTGGTTCATAGTCCGGATTCAGAATGTGTGGGGTGCCATCATCCCCAGCGGCTTTGCAATATTGGTCAACCTCCATTACGCTGCACCTGAGGTCGCGAACTTTCT
Source organism: Chloroflexota bacterium (assembly GCA_037440585.1). Lineage (GTDB taxonomy): Bacteria > Chloroflexota > Anaerolineae > Epilineales > JBBITV01 > JBBITV01. The sequence continues at coordinate 3,923 of JBBITV010000293.1, read as the reverse complement.
GTTCATCTATCTGGTGGCGGCCCTGCTCCTCGTGGTACGGTCGTATATCGTCTTGCAGGAACGTGAGTGGCAGAGTGCACGTATCGGTTACAGCCCTGACATAGGCTTTGACTTTCTCCGCGACGGGGCGATGTTCGCTATCCTGGCAATCACTCTGGCCTGGTTCACGCCTACGGCCGAGAGTGCCCCTCAAATCTACGCCATCGTTGACCGGATCGAAGGTCCGTTAAACCGCATGCAGACCGAGTTTAATCGCCTGTTTGCGTCTTTGAACTACCGGCCGCGGCCCGGCCCGGCCTATTTTACCAACAGCATGACCGTGTCCGGTCCTGTCAATCTGGGCGACGCGCCCGTGTTCGACGCGCAGATTGACGGCAAACTCGGTGTGCGTTACTGGCGCAGCGTGGTCTACGACGAGTACACCGGGCGAAGCTGGATCAACACCGATGCCCAGTCTATGCTCATGAATCCCGGGGACGCGCGCCTGGCCAATGTGCCCTTCGAGCTACGCGTGCCTGTCACCCAGACCATTACCTTTATCCACGGGGGCAATGACGTCCTGGTGGCTGCGTCCCAGCCAGCCCAGGTGAGCATCCCAGTGCGCGTCCAGTACAGCAGCCTCGATCTGAACGTGACGACTTCAGGGCCGGCACCTCTCACGGTTTCAATGCTCCAGAGCCGAACGCCACTGAAAACGGGCCAGGGCTACACCGTTGTATCCGCAGTGTCCTTCGCCGACATGCAGAGTTTGCGCAATGCAGGGAATGATTATCCAGAAGCCATCGCCAGGCGCTACCTCCAGATTCCGGACACGATGCCAGCACGGGTGCGTGAACTAGCCCGGCAAGTGACCAGTCCTTACTCGAATGCATTCGATAAGGCTGTGGCAATCGAAACGTACTTGCGGCGCTTCACCTACAATGAGAATGTGAACGCCCCGCCACCTGGCCGGGATTGGGCGGACTATTTCCTGTTCGATCTGAAACAGGGTTACTGCGACTACTACGCCACAGCTTTTGTCGTCATGGCCCGGAGTGTGGGTATCCCGGCGCGGATGGCCGCCGGTTATTCAGCGGGCGCCTACGATGCGAGCGTGGGCGCCTACCGGCAGCGTGAGTACGACGCCCATAGCTGGCCAGAGGTGTTCTTCCCGAAATATGGCTGGATTGAGTTTGAGCCTACTGCCTCCGATCCTCTCATCACGCGACCAGAAGCCCCCCAGATCTCTCCAGATGAACCGGGTCTCGGCTCTGAGACTGAGGGTGGCGTACCAAACAGGCCGGACCGTGACCGGGACAAAGATATTGAGAATATAGATGTGGCCCCCGGGCCGCTAGGCAACCTTGCCGAATTTCTACGCGATCCCTCGGGTGTCTTGCTGGAATGGATCTGGCCACTCCTGGGTATCCTCGGAGTGCTGAGTGTCACTGCGATTGGGGTCTGGATTGCCTGGAACAGGGAACTGATGGGCCTGAGTTTCGTCGAGCAAGCCTATGCGCGCATGGCGCGCCTGGGGCGCTTCATCGGGGTTCGGGATACGCCATACGACACACCTCACGAATACGCACACAAGCTGGGTCAGGTGGTACCCGAAGGCCGCGAGGACATTGACCGAATTACCGAGGGTTTTGTCTTGGAGCGGTTTAGCGGGCGGAAGCTGGCCCCTGAAATAGGATTTGACCTGGCCAGGCGTGCGCCCCACCTGCAACAACTCTTGCGAAAGGTGCTGCTCGACCAGATCCTATCACGGGTGACTGGGCAAAGGAAGGGAACTCGGAGGAACTCAAGGAACTAAAGGAACTGAGGGAACTAAGGGGGAACTTGCAGTGAGTCCCTTTCAGTTGCCTTAGTGCCTTTAGTTTCCTTTATCAATTATCAATTCGCTCACTCTGTCCAATATCCGCTCCGCCACGTCAATCTTGGGCAGCGGGTCTAGTTGGATCATTCCGCCCTCACGGTTAATCAAAATCGCCTGGCTGCGATCTTCGCCAAAGGTTTCCGGCACCGGATTGGCGACGATCAGGTCCAGGCGTTTCTTTTCTAGTTTTGCCCATGCATTGGCAATCAGGTCCTCCGATTCTGCCGCGAAGCCGACGACGACGAGGTTGGGCCGGCTTGTTGCCTGCCATTGCGCGACCTCGGCCAGGATGTCGGGGTTGCGCTGGAGTTCCAGTATCAGGCTGTCGGCCGTTTTCTTGAGCTTGTGTTCGGCGGCCACTACAGGCCGGTAATCGGCAACGGCCGCCGCCATGATCAGGGCGTCGGCGTCTGGTAGGGCTGCGAAGACGGCATCCCGCATCTGCTGTGCGGTGCGTACCTGGGTGAAGTTCACCCCTAACGGCGGCGTCAGGGCGGTGGGGCCGCTAATGAGCGTGACCTGCGCGCCACGATCGCGCGCCGCCTCTGCCAGGGCATACCCCATCTTCCCTGAAGAATGGTTCCCCACGAAACGCACCGGGTCGAACGGCTCGTGGGTCCCGCCGGCGGTGACGACGAGGCGACGGCCAGCGAGATCACCGCGTGCGCCCAACACCATCCGTATGTGCTCGACCAGCGCTTCCGGCTCGGTCATCCGTCCGAGCCCGCTCGCACCCGACGCCAGGTACCCCGGCTCCGGCCCGACGACGACGACCCCGCGCTCCTTGAGCCGCGCCACATTTTCCTGCGTGGCCGGGTTCTCCCACATCCCGGTCTCCATGGCGGGTGCGACCAGGATCGGGGCGGCCGTGGCCAGGGCAGTCGTGGAGAGCATATCGTCGGCCAGGCCGTGGGCGAGCCGGGCCAGGATGTTGGCCGTCGCCGGGGCGATGACCAGCAGGTCCGCCTGCTTCGCCAGGGTGACATGGCCGATCTCGGTCTCGGCCAGGAGGTGGAACATGTCGGTCTGGACCTGGCGGTGGGTGATGGCCTGAAAGCTGAGGGGCTGGATCAGCTTCATCGCCGCCTCGGTCATGATCACGTCCACCACAGCGCCGGCCTGGACCAGGTGGCTGGCCAGGGCCACGGCTTTGTAAGCGGCAATGCTACCCGTTACGCCCAGGACGATATGTTTGCCTTGGAGAACTTTGATGGTCATTGGACCCCCACTCCTTTAATCTCGATTCATCTCGTATACCAGTCTTAGCCCCTCCAGGGTCAACTCCTGATCTATCAATTCTACAACTGTCGTTTGCGGCGCGATGATCCGCGCCAGCCCACCCGTCGCCACTACCCGCGTTGGGTAGCCCAGGTCGGCCTGGAGACGGCGGACCAGGCCGTCGACCAGGGCGGCGTAGCCGTACACGACGCCCGCCTGAATTGCGTGCTCCGTGTTCCGGCCGATAACGCCTTTGGGTGCGACCAGGTCAATCCGGAGCAACCGTGACGCCCCGCGGACCAGTGCCTCGGTCGCGATACCCACACCGGCCGTGATCGCCCCACCGACGAAGTCACCGTCAGGCGACACGACGTTGAAGGTGGTCGCCGTGCCAAAGTCAATGGCGATGACCGGTGTACCGTAGCGGTATTTGGCTGCGACCGCGTCGACGATGCGGTCCGGTCCCACGCTTTGAGGGGGATCATAGACGATACGCATCCCGGTGCGGATGCCAGGGCCGACAATCAGCGGGTCGCAGGTGGAGTAGCCACGGGCAAGCGTTGCAAAGGGGGCTGTCAGGTTTGGAACGACGGAGCAGATGACCCAGCCATCCAGGTCATCAAAGCTAAAGCCATGTTGTGCGAACAGGGTTGAGAGAAGGACCGAGTACTCGTCGGCGGTCTGGCGGGGATCGGTCATCGCCCGCCATTGGGCGATGAGTTCCGTCCCGCGAAATGCGCCGAAGACAATGTTGGAGTTACCAATGTCAAGGGCGAGCAGCATCTTTTCAATTCAATGACCAAATCCCAATGACCAAATCCCAATGACCAAATCCCAATGACCAAAT
>JBBITV010000292.1:2729-5375 GCA_037440585.1 Chloroflexota bacterium | reverse complement strand
ACCTTCAAGGCGGCACTGTTTGACGAACTGTACAACTTGACGGCGGAAAAGATCCTGGCCGGGGCAAGGGTCACAACGGTCTAAGCCGAATTGAGGCTCAGGGAGTGGAATGGTGGTTGACTTGACGCTGCACGTCCTCACGGACCGCAAGCTTTCGCTAGGCCGGAGCCACGTCGAGGTGGCGCGGGCGGCGATTGCCGGCGGAGCCAGGCTGATCCAGTTCCGCGAGAAGGAGATGAGCACCCGTGACCTGGTCGAGACGGCCCAGCAGCTCCGGGCGCTTACCCGCCAGGCAGGCGTCGCCCTGATCGTGAATGACCGGCTCGACGTGGCACTGGCGGTGGACGCGGACGGTGTCCACGTGGGCCAGGACGATATGCCGGTCCTCCTGGCACGAAAATTGATGGGCGCCGGCAAAATCGTCGGGGTCTCGGCCGGCAATCTGGACGAGGCACTACGCGGCGTGGCGGACGGCGCCGATTACCTAGGCGTCGGTCCGGTCTTCGCCACCGGTTCCAAGGCCGATGCCGGGGCGCCCCTTGGGCTGGCCGGGCTGGCCGAGATCAAGCGGCACGTGTCCATCCCTGTCGTGGCCATTGGTGGGATCACGGCAGCCAACGTAAGCGATGTCCTCGCCGCTGGTGCGGATGGCATCGCGGTCATCTCAGCAGTCGTGAGCCAGGAGGATATTGCGGGGGCGACGAGGGAGTTGCTGAATGTAATGCGTCAAACGTTAAGCGTCAAACGTCAAGCGTCAAACGTGAGGCGTGATGTGTAAGAGCCGTTCACGTTTGACGGGCGAGGTAGGTTCGTGCAAATCTCCAGCCTGGGCGAATTCGGCCTGATTGACCGCATCCGCTCGCAGATACCGGGCTACGGGCCCGATGTCGTGGTCGGCATCGGCGACGACGTGGCGGTGTTGAAGCTGTCTGAAGGACGGTATCTGCTGGCGACATGTGATATTCAGGTTGAGGGCGTCCACTTCTTGAGAGACAAGATCACGCCCTATCAACTCGGCCGGAAGGCGGCGGCGATCAATCTCAGTGACATTGCCGCGAAGGGCGGCAGCCCGCGGCACATGCTCATCTCCCTGGCGTTGCCGCCTGACACTGCCATCGAGTTCGTGGACGAGCTGTATCGTGGCCTGCTGGATGAAGCGAATCGGGCCGGCGCAAGCATCGTCGGCGGCAACCTGGCGCGGTCTTCGGGCGGGGTGGTGGTCGACATCATGTTGCTGGGCGAAGTTGAGGCCGACCAGGTGCTGTTGCGGTCCGGCGCACGTGTGGGGGATCGCATCCTGGTCACAGGGTCGCTGGGCCGCTCGGCGGCCGGGCTGGCCCTGTTGCTCCACCCGGAGGTCCAGGTGGAAGACGAGCAGGCGCAAGAGGTGCTGGCCGCCCATCTCACCCCCACACCCCGCTCGCGAGTTGGTCTCGTGATCGCCCGGACACAGGCTGCGACGGCGATGTTGGACCTGAGCGACGGGCTGGCCAGCGATCTGGGCCATATCTGCGAGGCGAGCCTGGTGGGAGCGCGCGTGGACGGCGAGCGAGTGCCGATCTCAGCAGCGACGCGGGCCGTAGCCACCCAGGTCGGGCGGGACCCGCTGCACCTGGCCCTTTTCGGCGGCGAAGATTACGAGTTGCTCTTTACCGCGCCAGCGGACCGGGCGCCCGCTTTGGCCGCCGTAGTCCAACGCGAGACTGGAACGCCCGTCACCGACGTCGGGGAAATTGTGGCGGCATCGGCGGGACGAATGCTGGTACTGCCGGATGGGATGGAGATGCCTCTGGCGCCAGGGGGATGGGACCACTTCCGTCAAATATCAAACATCAAATGACAAATGTCAAATGGCATTTGATATTTGGCAATACCGGTGCCATTGCGATATGTGATATTTGTCGATGGAGGGTGTTGATGAAACGAGCATTGACGATTGCCGGGTCGGATTCCGGCGGGGGCGCGGGGATCCAGGCAGACCTGAAGACGTTCTCCGCCCTGGGCGTATACGGCATGAGCGTGTTGACAGCAATCACGGCCCAGAATACAATTGGAGTGCAGGGCGTGTTCGAGCTGCCGCCTGACTTTGTTGGGCTGCAAATCGATTCCGTCATGTCCGACATCGGCGCCGATGCGGTGAAGACGGGGATGATCGCCAATGCGGCGATCATCGAGGTGATCGCCGATCGAGTCCGGCAGTGGGGAGTTGAGAACCTGGTCGTCGACCCGGTCATGGTGGCGAAAAGTGGAGATGCACTGTTGCGGCCGGAGGCGCGCGAGGCCCTCATGGGCCAGTTGCTGCCCCTGGCGCGGGTCGTCACGCCGAATCTGCACGAGGCACGTGTCCTGACCGGACAGGACATTCGCACCCTGGCTGACATGCGCCAGGCGGCCGTGGCGATTCATCAATTAGGGCCGCGCAACGTGGTCGTCAAGGGGGGGCACCTGGAATTGGCTGGCGAGAGCATCGACGTTCTGTTCGACGGCCGCGAGTTCTACGAGTTTGGCGCGCCCCGGGTGGAGACGAGCAACACTCATGGCACCGGTTGCACGTTCGCCTCGGCTATTGCCGCTTGCCTGGCGCAAGGCCAGAGCGTCTCTGAAGCAGTGCGGGTAGCCAAAGACTACCTGACTGGCGCACTACGC
>JBBITV010000292.1:0-2719 GCA_037440585.1 Chloroflexota bacterium | reverse complement strand
GGCACCTGGGCCACGGCCACGGCCCGGTAAACCACTTCTTTCACGTTTCGGGTTTCGAGTTTCGGGTTGCGAGTTAGGGCTCGAGACTCCCGAAACCCGAAACTCGAAACCCGAAACAGGAGGCTGTTCATGGTCACCGCAATCGTCTTGATCAACGTCCAACGCGCCGACTTCAATAAGGTCGCCCAGAGACTGACGGACCTCAAAGGCGTGACCGAGGTTTACTCGGTGGCCGGTCAGTATGACCTGGTGGCGATCCTGCGTACGGCGACTAACGAAGAGATCGCCGACCTGGTGACACGCCAGATTCTCGGCATTGAGGGCATCACTCGTACCGAGACGCTTGTGGCCTTCAAAGTGTATTCCAACTTCGACCTGGAGCGCATGTTTTCGATTGGGGGCGAGCGATGAAATTCGGCGTCTGCCTACCTACTTTTGACAAGTTGGGCACGCGCGAAGCCATCACCCAGGTCGCGCGCCGCGCGGACGATCAGGGCTGGGATTCGGTGTGGACAACCGATCACCTGCTGATGGCCACCCACCAGGCGCGGCCCTACGGCCACCTGGTTGAGGCGCTGACGACGCTGGCCTACGTCGCCGGACTGACCCAACGGGTGACCCTGGGGACTTCGGTCATCGTCCTGGCCCAGCGGCACGCCATCGTCGTCGCCAAGGAGGCGGCGGCCATCGACGTCCTATCGGGCGGGCGGATGATCCTGGGCGTTGGGACAGGCTGGAATGCACGCGAGTTCGCCTTCCTCGGCGCCGACTTTCATCGGCGCGGGCGTATCCTTGACGAGGGTATCCAGGTGATGCGAGCGTTGTGGACGCAGCCGCACCCAGCCTTCGAGGGTCGATTCTTCAAATTCTCTGACACGATTTTCTCCCCCAAACCAGTGCAGCCGGGCGGCATTCCAATCTGGGTTGGTGGGAACACGGAGCCTCCGGCGCGGCGCGCAGCACGCCTGGGCGACGGCTGGCATGTGACGGGCCTCGCGCCGGAGCGGATTGGCGCGATGATGGAGGTGATCCGGCCTGAAATTCAAGGCCGTCTTTTCACGTTGTCTGCCCGCCTCGAGATCGATCTGGCTGGCCGCCTGCCGGCCCAATTCCCCGGACCGGATGGCTCGCCAAGGCGACGTCTGAGCGGGTCAGCCAGCGATGTCGTCAGGGGCATCGAGGAATATGCCCGGATCGGGGTCGAGCACCTGGTGTGCGTCTTCGCCGATGAGAGTCTGGACGATATGCTGGCACACATGGGGGTGTTTGAGCGAGAAGTGAGGCCGCAGTTACGTTAGCACGTTGGCACGTTGAACGTTGGAACGTTCCAACGTTCAACGTGTTGCCGCAAAGATGGGATTTGGTCATTGGTCATTTGCTCGCTGAGAGCACCCACTGCTGATAAATCCCCCGCACGTCCTTGTTTGTCACAGCCTGGAAGGCTTTCAGTACGTCCTCAGAAGTTGCCACCCCGTACTTGTGATCCTGGTAATAACGCTGTAATCCTTTGAAGAAGGCGTCGTCGCCGATCTCGCGGCGGACGGCGGCGTAGAACAGGGCGCCCTTTTGGTATACGATGCGCGCGTAGCGGTCGCTGTCTCCAGAGAAGTGGGAGACCGGTTCCGCGACGATGTCGTCTTTGCCAGCGCGGATGGCCTCGTCATAAGTGCGCTGCCAGAATTCCACGTGGCCCTGGTAGCCGCGCTGCCCTTCGGCTGATTCCGCCCAAACGCTGGAGGAAAACGTCGCCAGCGCCTCATCCAGCCACGGTTCGTCCAACTGGTCGTTGCCGACAACGGCGTACCACCATTGGTGCGCGACCTCGTGGGAGGTCGCCTCAGCGAAGATGAAATTCTCCGGATCGGCGTACAGGTTCTTGCCGATCAGGATCAACCCGGGCCATTCGACGCCGGCCGCGCGGTTCAGCGGCGCGTCCACCACGTCCAGTTCGGTGAACGGGTGGATTCCGAATCGCTGGTTGAACGCCTTGAGCGACTCGGTAGCGACCTGCAGGGCCCTGCGACCGCCCCGCTCGTCGGCCGGCAGGTAATAGGAATTGACTCTGGTATCGCCGACCTGCTCGCTTGCGACCTTGAAATCGCGACTCAGGGCAATGAAGTAATCGCGTACCGGGCCGGTCACGTAGTTTCGGGTCACTGTTCCGTCGTCGTGTTTTTGTTGGCCTGTCTGAATGCCGGTGGCGACAACGGTCCACGTTTCGGGAGCGCGGATGTTGACAGTGTAAAACGCCAGTGGGCTGAAGACTGCATCGCCCTCGGGATAAATACGCTCGGCGTCCCACCCTTTACCTGGCCTGTAGACCGCCAGGACCGGGTACCAGTCGCCCAGGGCCAATACACCGTCGGAGAAATTGAAGATGCCGTAGCCGGGTTTGTCCGTGCCGCCGAAGTCGCGCGGGACCTGGCCGGCGAAGTCGATGGCCACGTCGATCGCGGCGCCTGGCGCGAGAGGTTGCGGCAACTGGAAGCGCATAGCGGTGCGGTCCAGGTCGAAACTGGGCTGTACAGGCTGGCCGCCAACGTCGATCCGGGTGGGCAGCAGTTTCCCACCTCCGTAGATCTCCCGGCTATTGGCGTAGAGCCGGAAGGCGATATCTTGCAGGGTATCCGGCGACGAATTGACGTAGTGCACGCGCTGCCAACCAAACAACGTCAGGGTTTCCGGGTCGATGATGACACTGATTTGATAACGCGGGAGA
>JBBITV010000291.1:0-5380 GCA_037440585.1 Chloroflexota bacterium | reverse complement strand
GGGCCAAGCACCGGCCTGCCCACCCTGCCCTCGCAGTCCGACGTGATGCAGGCACGCTGGGGCACCCACGGCGACCATGAGAGCATCGCCCTGGCCCCGACCGATCTGAACGAGGCGTATCATCTGACGATCCGCGCTTTCAACCTGGCCGAGAAGTACCGCACCCCGGTCGTGCTCCTGGGCGATGAGATTTTGGCGCACATGAGCGAACGCGTGGACATCCCGGACCCATCGACGCTGGAGATCATCAACCGCGAGAAGCCGACGGTGCCGCCGGAGGAATACATCCCCTACGCATCGAACGGGCGCGGCGTGCCGATCCTGGCCGATTTCTTCGACGGCTATCGCTATCACGTCACGGGCCTGACCCACGACGAATATGGCTTCCCAACTGAGGATCCGGTCATCTCCGAGGCGCACAACCGTCGCCTGATGCACAAGATCCTGGACAACCTGGACGACATCGTCCAGGTCGAGGAGTACAAGCTGAACGATGCTGAGTTCGCAATCCTGGCCTATGGGACAACGGCGCGCTCGGCGTTGGCCGCGATTGCCGACGCGCGGGCGCGTGGCTTCCGGGTAGGACTGCTCAGACCGATCACTCTGTGGCCGTTCCCAGACAAACAGGTCAGGGCGCTGGCGGAGCGGGTGCGGACGATCCTTGTGCCCGAGATGAACCTGGGGCAAGTGGTGCGTGAGGTAGAGCGCTGCGTTGCAGGTCGGACGAAAGTGATTGGCATCCACAAGTCCAATGGCACACCGATCACGCCGGCCGAGATCATGATGCATCTGCCGATAGCCCCCCTCCGGACCAAGCCCGCAAAGCCAGTGCGCGAGTTCCCCAAGAAAGCTGGCCCAGAGTTGGTGGCGGGAGTTGAAGAGGACTGGGGGGGTGAAAATGGCGCATAAATTCCAAACCTACTTGCGGAAGAGTACGCTTCCATCGCAATGGTGTGCTGGTTGCGGCGACGGCATCGTCATGCAGGCGTTGTGCCTCGCTATCGACCAACTCGGTTTGGACAAGAATGACGTCGCGGTCGTCTCCGGCATTGGCTGCTCTGGGCGCATGACGACGTATCTGGACTTCAACACGCTGCACACCACGCATGGCCGGACGATCCCGTTTGCCACCGGGATCAAGCTGGCGCGGCCGGACAAGACAGTCCTTGTGGTCACTGGCGATGGGGATTGCATGGCGATCGGTGGCAATCACTTGATCCACGCCTGCCGTCGCAATATCGACCTGACAACCCTGGTGGTTAACAACTTCACTTACGGCCTGACCGGCGGCCAGTTCTCCCCGACGACGCCCGGCGGCTCATGGGCGCCGACGTCGCCCTACGGCAACATCGAGCCGGAATTCGACATCCCAAAAGTGGCCGAGGCTTCGGGGGCGACCTTCGTCGCCCGTGCCACAGTCGGCAACCTGCAGCACATGACGGAGATGATCCGGCAGGGGATCGCGCATAAGGGTATGTCGGTACTGGAGTTGATCGCCAATTGCCATATCAACTGGGGGCGGCGCAACAAGCATCCAGACGCGCCGGAGCTAATCGATTGGATCCGCAAGCGCACGATCACGCCCCAGGTCGCAGCTAAGATGACGCCTGAGGAACTGCGCGATAAGTGGGTGATCGGCGTGTTGACGCGGCAGGAACGGCCTGAGTATACACAAGTGTGGGCCAAAGTAGTGGAAAGGGGGCAGGCTCATGCCAAGCATTAATGGACAACGGTTTGAGGGCCGCTTTAGCGGCGAAGGCGGCCAGGGCGTGGTTCTGGGCGGCTCGATCTTGGCCGAGGCAGCGATTCTATACGATAACAAGTACGCCGTACAGAGCCCAACGTACGGCTCGCGGGTGCGTGGCGGCCCGACGCGCGTCGATGTGATCATCAGCAATAACCAGATCATCTATCCGCGTGCGACGCGCATCGATTTCTTCCTGGCACTGGCCCAGATGGCCTACGACAAGTATCGCGGCGACCTGGCGGACGATGCCATCATTCTGGTCGACCAGAATCTGGTACCGCGGGTGAACGAGGATGGCAGGCGCGTGTACCGGTTGCCCATCGTCGAGACGGCCAAGGAATTGGGGAACGTGGTGTTGTCCAACGTCATCGCGTTGGGTGCGATGCAGGAATTGACGGGGGTGGTGTCGGTCGATGGGCTGTGGAAGTCCATTGAGTCGCGTGTCCCCAAGCACTACCTGGACATGAACCGCCGGGCGATGGAGTTGGGCATAGAGCAGGCTCGCGTGCTGAAGGACGAGTCTCTGCGCATTATTATTGCGGTCTAAGGGGTGGAGACTGCCTCCACCCTGTCGAAAGGGGGGTGGAGGCGCTGCCTGAGGACGCTGATACCCCCCAAGCAGATTTTGGATTTTGGATTTTAGATTTGGGATTTGTCTCTTCCAAAATTCTTAATCCAAAATCCAAAATCTAAAATCCAAAATCGGAGGGTTGAGATGAGCGTCCAACTGTACGATACCACCCTGCGCGATGGAACTCAACACGAGGGGATCAGCCTGTCGGTCGACGACAAGCTGAAAATTACCCGTAAGCTGGACGAGCTGGGCATGCACTACATTGAGGGTGGTTGGCCCGGCTCTAACCCCAAAGACGCGGAGTATTTTGCACGCGTCAGGGAAGTCCCTCTGCGGCACGCGAAAATCGCTGCCTTTGGCAGCACCGTCCGTGCCGGTTTAGCCCCCGAGAACGATCCCCAGATTCAGGCTCTTCTCGACGCCCAGACCCCAGTCGTCACCATCGTCGGCAAGACCTGGGACCTGCACGTCCACAAAGTCCTTTCCACGACGCTCGACGAGAACTTGCGCATGATCCGTGACAGCGTGCGCTACCTCAAGTCGCAAGGCAAAGAGGTCATTTACGACGCCGAGCATTGCTTCGATGGCTTCAAGCACAATCCTGAATATGCCCTCGCGACGCTCAAGGCGGCCGAAGAGGGTGGGGCAGATTGGATCGTTCTATGCGAGACCAATGGCGGCAAGTTGCCCTGGGAAGTCGAGGAGACGTTCCGCTACGCTCGGGGACAGTTACATACGCCACTCGGCATTCACACCCATGATGACGCTGGCTGTGGGGTAGCCAACAGCCTGGCGGCGGTGCGAGCCGGTGCTACCCAGGTCCAGGGGACGATCAACGGCTATGGCGAGCGCGTGGGCAACGCCAATCTGTGCACGATTATCCCGGACCTCAAATTGAAAATGGGCGTCGACTGCATCAGCGACGAGCAGTTGCAGCGCCTGACGGAAGTGTCTTACTACGTCAGTGAGATCGCAAATATGGCCCACGACCCGCGCCTGCCTTTCGTCGGCGCGACAGCCTTTGCCCACAAGGGCGGCATCCACGTGGCGGCGATACTCAAGTCCGAGGAGAGTTACCAACACATCGACCCTGCCCTGGTTGGCAACGAAAAGCGGGTGTTGGTGTCCGACCTGTCGGGACGGGGCAACCTGACCTACAAGGCGCAGGAGTTTGGGCTGGATGCCAGGAAGGAAGAGGTGGCGCAGGTGTTGCAGCAGATCAAGGACCTGGAGCACAGAGGCTTTTACTTCGAGGGTGCCGAGGGTTCAGTCGAGCTGCTATTGCGCCGTGCGCAGCCTGACTACAAGCCGCCTTTCGAGCTGATCGACTTCATGGTGGTGGTGGAGCACCGCCAGGGCCGTGGGATCTTCGCCGAGGCGACGGTGAAGGTGAAAGTGGGCAACGAAGTGGCCCATACTGCTGCCGAGGGCAACGGCCCGGTGAACGCGCTGGACAAGGCGCTACGCAAGGCACTGCTGCCGCACTACCCGCGACTTAAGAACGTCCACCTGACGGATTACAAAGTCCGCATCCTGGATAGCGAGACAGCGACTGCCGCCACCACGCGGGTGATGATCGATTCGACAGACCACCACAAGACCTGGACGACGGTGGGCAGCTCGACGAATATCATCGAGGCGAGCTGGATGGCGCTAATGGATAGTTTGGAGTATGGGTTGTTGAATGGGCAGTAGAGGTACACAGGTACACAGGGAAACAGGTCGATGCCTTGTGTACCTGTGTACCTGTGTACCTGTGTACCTAAGGGGGACCTTATGCAACTGGCGCAACCACTCACACTGTCTGACATGGTTTTCCCACGCGAGAGCCTCTGGCGCGACGTGGCGCTCGTCGTGGGGATGAGCCTGCTCACAGGACTCGCGGCCCAGGCGGCGATTCCGTTGCCATTCAGCCCGGTTCCGGTCACCGGCCAGACGTTCGCGGTGCTGCTGGCTGGAGCCCTGCTGGGCAGCCAGCGTGGAGCGCTTAGCCAGGCGGTCTACATCGCTGAGGGTTTGGTCGGGATGCCGGTCTTTGCTGGCGGGCACGCTGGGCTGGCCTGGGCGCTCGGCCCGACAGGCGGCTACCTGGCGGGGTTTGTAGCGGCGGCATTCGTCACTGGCTGGCTGGCGGAGCGTGGCTGGGACCGGAAGGTGTTGACGGCTGGGTTGGCGATGGTTGTCGGCAACGTGGTCATCTATGCATGTGGGTTGGCCTGGCTGCTACGGTTCGTGGCGCAGGAGCGGGTGCTGATGGCAGGGATGGTGCCGTTTCTCGTCGGCGACATCGTGAAGATCGCTCTGGCAGCCGTCACACTGCCCGCGGGTTGGCGTCTGATCCGATAATAATTCTGACAAGGTGACAAGGTGACAAGGTGACAGGGTGATCGTGTGACTCACCTTGTCACCTTGTCACCTTGTCACCATCATTGTCACCAACAAAGGAGACTACATGCACGCCAAGATCGCTTTATTACCCGGCGACGGCATCGGCGTCGAGGTCGTCGCCGAAGGTGCGCGGGTGCTGCGTGCCGTCGCGCACAAGTTCGGGCATCAATTCGAGATGCAGGAAGCTATTATTGGCGGGGCAGCAATTGACGCTACCGGGCAGGCGTTGCCGCCCGAGACGCTGGCAGTATGCCAGGCCAGCGATGCCGTACTGCTCGGCGCAGTGGGCGGGCCGCAGTGGAGCGATCCACAGGCGCCGGTGCGGCCCGAGCAGGGGTTGCTTGGGCTGCGCAAGGCGCTGGGGCTATTCGCTAACCTGCGCCCGGTGCGGGTGAATCCTATCCTTGCCAACGCCTCGACGCTCAAACCGGAGGTGTTAGAAGGGGTTGACCTGGTCGTGGTCCGGGAGTTGACGGGTGGCATCTATTTCGGGCAGCCCAGCGAGCGCAGGGCGACGCCGCAGGGCCGCGAGGCGGTCGATACCATGTTCTATACCGAAGGCGAGATCGAACGGCTGATGCGGGTGGCGTTCGACCTGGCGCGGATGCGACGGCGCAAGGTGTCTTCGGTAGACAAGGCTAACGTGCTGGCGTCGTCACGGTTGTGGCGCG
>JBBITV010000290.1:0-5381 GCA_037440585.1 Chloroflexota bacterium | reverse complement strand
CGGTGAATGCCCGTATGGCGGCCGCGGCAGCCTCGATTTCGGCCCGCGACAGGAATTCACTCAAGTCAGAGAGCCTCTAAGCTTCAACCGGGCGTTCGCCGGAGAGCTGGGTGTAGATTTGGGTCGTGGAAATGTTGGAGTGACCAAGCAGCTCCTGGACGTTGCGTAGATCGGCGCCCCCTTCGAGCAGGTGGATGGCGAACGAATGGCGCAGGGTATGGGGTGTGACTTCCGCCTTGATGCCCGCCTGCTCGACATACTTCTTGATGATGAGCCACAGTCCTTGCCGGGTAAGCTGCGTACCGCGCGGGTTCAGGAATAGGGCCTTCTGTTCATCGCCGCGGCCCCGCAGAAAGTACGTGCGCCCCGTCTGCAGATAAGCCTTCAGCGCCTCCACGGCCCGGCTATGGATCGGGATCAGCCGCTCTTTGGTGCCCTTGCCGTACACGCGCACCGTTCCCCGATCCAGATCGACATCTCCCACCTTCAGCGCAACGAGTTCGCTCACCCGCATACCGGTGGCATTTAGCATCTCGAGCAGAGCCGTGTCCCGGAACGCCTTGGGAGAATCCTCTTTGGCCGGCTCGAGCAACAGGCGTTCTACTTCCTCGCGCGTCAAGGTCTTGGGCAGGCGCTTGCGTACTTTCGGTGAATCCAGGGTCAGGGTCGGGTCGTCCGGAATGGCCCCCTCGCTCATCAAGTAGTGAAAGAACGACTTGATCGCCGCAACTTTTCGAGCAACCGTGGCTGAGGAGTATTCCCGCTCCTTGAGGTGGAGAATGTAGCGGACGATGGTCTGCTTGTTGATGCCAGTCCATGTGTGGGCTGC
Organism: Chloroflexota bacterium; assembly: GCA_037440585.1. Lineage (GTDB taxonomy): Bacteria > Chloroflexota > Anaerolineae > Epilineales > JBBITV01 > JBBITV01. The sequence goes on along the minus strand of JBBITV010000290.1, from coordinate 4,552 downwards.
TGGCATGGTCTCACCCAGGTACTGGCCAAACTGGGTGAGATCGTTGCGGTAGGCCGCCAGGGTATTGGCCGAATAACCCTTCTCGACGGAGATATGCTTCAAAAATGATTCGATTTGTGGGTCCATGTGCATTCCTTTCGACATTTGGCAGCGTGGCGCTGGTATATTTTAGCACAGCTTTGCATAAAAGCAAGTTGAATCCTGTTGATGTTTAACGTGGTCGAACCGCAATTGTTTGGCACGTGGCGACCGAATTTTCAATCTGGATTGCGGCAACCCCTCATGTTTTCGGCCTGGGCTGAGGATAACATTCTCCCCACGTCAATCGTTAGGAGAAATGGAAAAGGGCGGTATCTTTTCGCCGGGACCTCGCCCTATCAGGCATTGTTTGGCCGCCATCCAAACCCTGCCGGTTATTATTCTACCTCCGGCAGGTAACAAAGGCGTATCCGGGGAGTAAGAACCTGGTATCAATTCTGACCTGGCATCTGTGTCCTCCATTCTAGATTTTTCCAGATTTCTCTAGATTTCCTCGGCGGCGGCGCCCACGACGGATTATTGACCTCCTGCAAGGTGGAGTTGAGGGATTGGGGGCAGGCGACTACCGGGGGTTGCCAGCCCCCAATCCCCTTCTCCCTTACTTCTTGCCTATGCAGTTCCACGTCTGGGAAGATGCCTGGGCGGAGGACGAACGCTGGCAGCGGGCGATGGACGATCTCAAGCGCCAGGGGCTGATCAAGGCCGTCGGCATCAGCATCAACCGCTGGGAACCCAACAACGCAATCCGCACCCTGCGCACTGGCCTCATCGACGCCGTCCAGGTCATTTACAATTATTTCTGGCTCACCACATACCGTGCAATTTGCGGCAGTATATCGGTTATGTCAAAACTGACCCATTGCTCGTTGTTGGCGGCGCCGGCCGAGAATACTGTGAAGCCACGGACATAGTCGTCCCGCTGAAGCTGGCTGTCGTACCAGGCGAGCTGGCGGATGTAATCCCGGTCGGAGGTGAAGTCCTTCCAGCCCAACTTCACAGGTTCCTGCCAGCCAAACAGGCCGCCGTCGATCCCCGCTTCTGAGATGACCAGCGGTATCTTGATGCCGCGCGGTTTCAGGAGATCCTCGTACCAGAACCGGTAACGGAGTGCCAGCGGTCCCCGATCCGGGCGCGCCGGACGGCCGGGGATCGCCGCGCCAACCGACGCATCGATGGTGGGAGCGCCATACTCGTGTAGGGTGAAGATACCGCCCGTGCGCTGGGCGGCCTGCAAAGCCGGAAGAAATGCCGCCATCTCATACCACTCGGGCACGCCCGCCGGGAAGCCCCCCACGGCTGCGCGCAAGCCGTTAGCTGCCATCTGCCGCGCCCGCTCCGCCTCGAACTGGGCATACCAGGCCATCCCCTCCAGGCTCTCCCCGGAATTGAACCGGTACTCCGCCAGGTACGCATTGACGAACGCTCGTGCCACCTGGACCGGGTCGCCGGCCATGGTCTGATACTTGAGGTTAATCCGACCGATGGTTAGGGTCTGCGGCGATTCTTTTTTGACCTCGACCAGCCAGTGCATATCGTCGACCGCTTTGACCACCGCCGGCTTGGTGCGACGGATGAATTCCATGATGTCCGGTGAGTTGTTGCGGACGACGTGCAAACCGAGTTTGCTACGGCCAGGTGCAGCGAGGGCCTCGGGCCACTTGGGAGTAGGGGTTGGGGTGGGTTTGGGCGTTCGAGTAGGTGTGGCAATAGCGGTAGGTTGCGGCGTTGGCCAGACAGGACGGGCGACGAAAGGCAAATAGCCCGTCGAGTCCACACGGCTGGGCGTGGGAGTGCTGGTTGGAGAAAGGTGTGTAGTGGTCCGGGTACTGGTAGGGGTCGGGGTACTGGAGGTAGGGCCGGTCTGGCAGGCGGTCAAGAACAAGAGCACTAATATGCTAAACAGCCACCCAAAGTAAACGATTGGTCTCAGAGGACGAGGGCCTCGCGAGCTGCGTCTCACTCGTTATAACTCCACTCTTCCACTGAAAAGCGACGCTGCCTTCCTGCCATCTGTGTCCCCCTCATCCGCCCAAGAACATGCGCCACACAACGTCGATAGCCTTGGTATAGCCGCGATAGTAAGCATCGGCCTCATGGGCGGCGACGCCGGGTGACTGCCGGGCGATAGCCTGGCCTACGTCTTTAGCAATTTGCAGCTTGCGCCGCACATCGCTTTCGAACCACAAGCGCTCCAATGGCCCACCGTCGAGATCATGGTCTTCGTTCACGAGTTTGGCTCCCCTTTCGGTGCAGCAGAAAGAACAAGATGGCATCTTGTCCCGCGTCCAGCCCAAGTATAGCCTGCCTGCTGGTGGCGGTCAAATCGAAATGACCCGATTTGTTTTACGCCAGTATTTGCCTATAATAATTGAGGATTGGGGGAACCCTTGATGAGTTTGTCACCTCTGTGATTTCTACACTTGCCCTACGATTAGTCTACGACTGCCCCATGCCCTTCAGTCGCCTGGTGCGCGGTTGTTTGCCGCCCTGTTATATCCGTGCATTTGGCGTACACTAACGAAAGTAACGACTGGTGAACGGAGCACGCAATCATGCGATGGCGCATTACAATCCTGACATGTTCAATAGGCCTCTTGGCCCTGATCCTTTTCGGCTTCCTGCTGGCCGATTTGCCGGCGCCCGGCGCGCTCATCAGTCGTAGCTCTCCAGACACCACAAAAATCTACGACCGCTACGGCCGCCTCCTCTTTGAAGTGCTCGATCCACGCGCCGGCCGCCGCACCCGCCTGACACTCGATGAAATCCCTCTAACCCTCCGCCACGCGGTCCTGGCCGTTGAGGATGCCAACTTCTACGCCCATCCGGGCATCGACCCGCGCGGCATTGCCCGGGCCATCGTCCAGGCTGTTCTCGAGCGGCGTATCGTCTCCGGTGGCAGCACGATCACCCAGCAACTGGCGCGCGATCTGCTCCTGTCGAAAGAGGAACGCGAAAGTCGCAGCTTGACCCGGAAACTTCGCGAAATGATCCTGGCTCTGCGACTGACGCAGGCGTACACCAAGGATCAGATCCTGGAGATGTACCTGAATGAGGCTTACTTCGGCCAGCTTGCCTATGGCGTCGAGGCGGCGGCGCGAGTCTACTTCGGCAAGCCGGCCCGCGACCTGGACCTGGCTGAATCCGCGCTGCTGGCCGGCCTGATCCAATCGCCGGCTATATACAACCCCCTGGTCGACATCGACGCGGCGAAGCGCCGCCAGGCTATCGTCCTGAACCTCATGGTCAGGCAGCGCTTCATCACCCGCGCCGAGGCGGACCTGGCGCGCGACGAACCGTTGCACCTGGTTGGGTCCGAGATGCCCGGGTCCAATGGTGGCGTAACAGTTGGAAATCCCGCGACGGCTTTCAACCGCGCACCCCACTTTGTCACTTACGTTCGCAACCTGCTGGAGGCCCAATACGGCGCTGAGCGCGTCAACCACGGCGGCCTGGCCGTCTTCACCACCCTCGACCTGGACCTGCAGGAGCGCGCCCAGGCCATCGTCCGCCATCACCTGGCCGAGTTGCAGCGTCGCACCCGTGATGAGGGCGCACCAGACTACAACATCCACGATGCTGCCCTGGTTGCCCTGGACCCGGCCACCGGCCAGATCCTGGCGATGGTCGGCAGCGCCGATTATTTCGACACGCGCATTGACGGCGCCGTCAACGTCGCCCTGGCCAATCGCCAGCCAGGCTCGGCCATCAAGCCGATTACTTATGCGACTGCCTTCGAAGGAAATCCCAAATTTGAGGCGTTGACGCCCGCCACAGTCATGTCGGACGTGCCGACGGCGTTCTTGACGAAGGAGAATGAGCCGTACCGGCCTCAGAATTATGACCGCTTGTGGCACGGCCCACTTTCACTGCGCCGGGCGCTGGCGACGTCGTCCAACATGATCGCGGTGAAAGTATTGGACTATGTCAGTGTACCAGCGATGATTGAGACGGCCAAGGCTCTCGGCATCAGCACCTTCGATGATCCGGAGCGCTTCGGGTTGGCCCTCACCCTCGGCGGCGGTGAAGTGAAATTGCTGGAGCTGACGGCGGCCTATGCTGCCTTCGCGAACCAGGGGCGGCGGGTGGAGCCTATCGCCATCCTGGCGGTTTCGAGTTCCGAGTCTGGGGTTTCGGGTTCTGAAAACTCGAAACTCGAAACCCGAAACCCGGGACCACCTGTTGTGAGCCCAGAAGTCGCCTACCTGATCACCGACATCCTCTCCGACGATGCGGCGCGTATCCCGGCCTTTGGCGAGGACAGTGTGCTTAGATTGACCCGCCCGGCCGCTGCCAAGACGGGCACGACGACCGACTTCCGCGACAACTGGACCCTCGGCTACACGCCGGACCTGGCCGTTGGCGTCTGGGCGGGCAACGCTGACAACGAGCCGATGCGTTCCATCACCGGCATCAGCGGCGCGGGCCCCATCTGGAGCGACTTCATGGAAGAGGCGCTCAAAGACAAGCCCGCCCGCCCATTCCCCCGCCCCGACGGCCTGGTCGAGGTCGAAAT
>JBBITV010000289.1:0-5381 GCA_037440585.1 Chloroflexota bacterium | reverse complement strand
GTCCAAGACCTGGGCTATCGCCCGAACGTCACCGCCCGCAACCTGCGCATCCGCCAGAGCCGCATGCTGGGTTATTCCTGGCGGCCCGTTCCCCCTGATCAGTTCAATCCGATCCTCGACAAGCTACTGCAAAGCATGGTCGAGGCCACCGAGCAATCCGGCTATCACCTGCTTCCCTTTCCGTGTCCGCCCGATCACGCCCAGGTAGAGGTCTATCGCGAATTGATCTACACCGGCCGGGTGGACGGTTTTATCCTCTCCAGCACCAACCTCAATGACCAGCGGATTGCCTTCTTGATGGAGATCAACTTTCCCTTTGTCGCCTTTGGGCGAGCCAACCCCGAGTGGGATTTTCCCTACGTGGACGTCGATGGTACACTCGGCGTGCGCGTGGCCACCGAGCACCTGCTGAACCTGGGACATCGACGTATCGCGCTCCTCGGCTGGCCGGAGGATTCGTTGACGGGTCAGTTTCGGGTGCAAGGTTATCTGGAAGCAATGCAAGCGGCCGGCCTGCCGGTTGACCCGGCCTGGATCGTCCGCGGCGAACTCTCGGCGCAGTTTGGGGAGGCCGCCACGCGCCGCTGGCTTGATGCGCCTGTCAGCCACCGGCCGACGGCGATTGTTGCGCTAAGCGACCTGATGGCGGTTGGGGCGATGAATACTATCCAGGAACATGGACTGGAAGTGGGCCGGGATATCGCGGTCGTCGGGTTCGACGACGTGCCGATGGCTCAGTACCTGCGTCCACCGTTGACTTCGTTGCGCCAACCCATCTGGGAGATTGGACAGCGGGTCGTGGCCATGCTTGTCAGCCTGATTCGAGGAGAATCGCTGTCGGAGCGGCATGTGCTCCTACCCCCGAAGCTGATCGTCCGGGCTTCCAGTGATAGAGGGAAAATCCTATGACATCCCAGAAGGGCGCACATTCGATCCGCGCCGTGATCTTTGATCTCGACGGCGTCTTGACCGACACGGCTGAATTGCACTATCAAGCCTGGAAGCGTCTGGCCGAGGAAGAGGGTCTGCCGTTCACCCGCGAGGACAACGAGCGCCTGCGCGGCGTTTCGCGGCGCCAGTCGCTGGAATACCTGCTGCAGGGGCGAGTGGTGACCGAGGCCAGGGCCGAAGCAATGATGGTGCGCAAAAATGACTATTACCGGCAAATGATTCAACACCTCACGCCGTCCGATCTACTGCCGGGTGCCGCGCAACTGCTGGCCGAACTGCGTCAGGCGGGTATCAAAATCGCGATCGCGTCGGCCAGTCGCAACGCTAGAGACGTCATCGAGCATCTCGGTATCGCCGCTCAGGTGGACGCGATCAGCGATGGCAACAGCGTGGAACGCCAACGTCCGGCCCCCGATCTTTTCCTCCATGCGGCCAGACAACTCGGCGTTCCGCCCGAGGCGTGTGTTGCCGTAGATGATGCGGCGGCAGGGGTGGAAGCCGCACACACGGCCGGTATGCGGATTATCGGCCTGGGCCCGGTGTCGCGGGTGGGTGGCGCCGACGCCGTCTTCCCCAGCCTGGACGGAGTGCATCTGAACGACATTCTGGAGGTTGCGCCATAGCATGGACGACACCTGGCTTGTCGTCGAAACCGAATTCGATCCGCAGCGGCTGCATCACATAGAGACAGTTTTCACGATTGGCAACGGCTACCTGGGCACGCGCGGTACCTTCGAGGAAAGCTATCCCGGGGCGTGGCCGGCCACCCTGGTCAATGGCGTCTATGATGCCGTGCCGGTGGGCCACACCGAACTGGCCAATGCACCCAACTGGCTGCCACTCACGGTCTTAGTGAACGGTGAACGTTTTGGGTTGGAGCGGGGCCAGGTGCTGGACTATCGGCGCACGTTGGACTTACGGACGGGTGTGTTAAGCCGGTTGGTACGTTGGCGCAGCCCAGGCGGGTATTCGATTGACTTACACTTTGAGCGATTCGCCAGTCTGGCCGATCCGCATGTCCTGGCGATCCGCTGTCGCGTCACAGCCCTGGATTTTGAGGGAGAGGTCGAGGTGAGAGCGGCCCTGGACGGGCACGTAGATAATCGCGGCTATGCGCACTGGTACGCAGTGGACCAGGGGGGTGAGGGTAAGCGCATCTGGCTGCACAGTCGCACGCGCACTTCGCACATTGACCTGGCCGAGGCGGCGAGTCTTGGCGTTCAAGGCGGCAAGGGGACTCAAGTCTCGGCAATGGATTGCCTGGGTTGTCCAACCCTGTTGGCGCGTGGCCGGCTACGCCCGGGCCAAACGATGGTGGCTGACAAGCTGGTGGTGCTCTATACCTCCCGCGAAAACACCGACCCGCTCGTCGCGGCACTGCGCCATCTGGAACAGCTGACCGTCTCCGGCCAGGGTTATGCTGAGTTGCTGGCTGCCCATCAGGCCGAATGGGAAAAGTATTGGGCCACTTCCAACATCGTGATCGCATCTGACGACGAAGCGCAGCGCGCCGTGCGGTTCAGCCTGTTCCAGTTACTGGCGGCCGCGCCCCGCCACGACGAGCGGGTCAGTATCCCGGCCAAAGCCTTGAGCGGCTTTGCCTACTTTGGGCATGTCTTTTGGGACACCGAGATTTTTATGCTCCCGTTCTTTATCTACACCCAGCCACGCCTGGCCCGCAACCTCCTGCTGTACCGTTACCATACGTTGCCCGCGGCGCGGCGCAAAGCCGCTGGCGGGGGGTATCAGGGGGCTCAGTACGCGTGGGAGAGCGCAGATACCGGCGATGAGGTGACCCCCACCTGGGTGCTGCACCGCGTGGACGGGTCTCCCGTGCGAATCTGGACCGGGGATCAGGCGCTCCACATCACATCTGATGTGGCCTATGGCGTGTGGCAGTACTGGCGCGCCACCAGCGATGACGATTTTATGGCCGGCTATGGCGCGGAAATGATTTTGGAAACGGCCCTCTTTTGGGCGGGTCGTGTCGAATGGAATGCACGTCTGGAGCGCTACGAAATCAACCGGGTGATGGGGCCAGACGAATATCACCATACCGTGAACAACAATGCTTTTACGAATGAGATGGCGCGCTGGCACCTCCAGGCGGCGCGCCAGACTCTGGACTGGCTGCAGCGGGCGCGCCCGGCCCAGGCGGCCCAACTTACGGCGCGTTTGGACTTGACGCCAGCGCGGCTCGCACAATGGCAGGAAATCGGCGAGCGGCTCTCTATCTCTCAGGATCCGGGCACTGGCCTGATCGAGCAGTTCGAGGGTTTCTTCAGACTCAAGGATGTTGACCTGAAAACGTTTGAACCGCGCCAGCAATCTATGCAAGTGCTACTAGGGATTGAAGGTGCCAACGCCCATCAGGTTCTGAAACAGCCGGACGTGCTGATGCTGCTCTGTCTGCTGGGAGATGAGTATGATAGGCTCACCAGGCAGGTGAACTGGGACTATTACGCGCCCCGAACCGATCACACCTACGGGTCATCGCTTGGCCCGGCGGTCCACGCCATTCTGGCCTGTGAGTTGGACATGCCGGACGTGGCTTATTCGCATTTCATGCGGAGTGCCCGGGCCGACCTGGAGGACGTGCGAGGTAATGCCAGCGATGGCCTGCATGCGGCTTCGGCTGGCGGGCTATGGCAAGCCGTCGTGTTCGGATTTGGAGGATTGAAAGTCACGTCTACGGGCTGGTCGGTGACGCCCCGCTTGCCGTCCCATTGGCAACGGCTGGCTTTCCGGTTCTATTATCGAGGAGAACTGCATGAAGTTGACCTAATGACATAAAGCCAAAGTCTCGTTGTAGTATTGGAAAGGGGGGATGTGACGCGAGCACACTCGGTGACCGATCCGTTCGTAGCAGGTGCTCTGGCGCGCCGACGATGCGCTGAAGCACCTACTACGAACCTTTGTGGCAACCGCTTTCGTTGAAGGAAGCAGGAGGAGAAACCAATGAAGCGCTCTCTTGTTCTGGCAGCAACGATGCTGTTGTTGGTGAGTCTGGTGGCTGGATGTGGACCGGCCGCGACGCCATCGCCGGCCGCTCCGCCGCCTGCCGCGGCGACTCCGGCACCGGCCAAGATCACTTTCCAGCAACCCTGGAAAATCGACTCCGACCGCGGCCAGGTGGTCAAGGCGATCATCGACGGGTTCATGAAGGCCAACCCCAACATCACGGTCGAGATCATTGACTCGATGCCGGAGAAGGCCAAGGTTATCAGCAGCATCCTGGCCGGCAAGGCCTCCAATGTCATGATGTTTCCCGAAGACTGGGTGGCGGAGTTCGGGCCGCAGAACGCATTTCTTGATCTGAGCCCGTACGTAGCCAAGTGGCCCGCCACCAAGCGCAACGACTTTTACGAGCCCGTCTTCAAATTGGGGCAGAGCGCCGACGGCAAAGTCCAGTACGCCGTCCCTTGGATCGCCCACAGCATGGCGCTTGTCTACAACAAGGGGATGTTCAAGGCCGCCGGGCTCGATCCCAACAAGCCGCCCAAGACCTGGGACGAGCTGTACGACTATGCCAGGAAGCTGACCACGCCGGATGGCAAGCAGTTCGGCTGGGGCCTGGTGGGCAAGCAGGGCCATGACCAGGCCTGGATGATCTACACCTTCATGTGGCAGAATGGCGGCCAGCTCATCAGCCCCGATGGCAAGTCGGTGTTGATCAACAGCCCGGCCAATTTGGACGCGCTCAAGTTCTACCTCAAGCTCAAGGACGTGGCTCCACCTGAAGCGACTTCGACGGGCGGTGGAGAGCTGAGTCCACAGTTCGAGAGCAAGCGCATCGCAATGTGGTTGCTGGGACCCTGGGTGGTCGCCTCGACCCAGAAGAACGCGCCGGACATCGAGATCGGCACGGCGCCGCTCCCCTACACCAAGAACCAGGCAACCACGATTGGTTCTGGCTTGCTGGTCATCCCGGCCACGGAGAAGAATCCTGAGGCAGCCTGGAAGCTCATCGACTACCTGACCGACACCGACCCCCAGATGCAGATTCTCATCCCGGCAACCAAGTTCGTCTTCCGCCTACCGGTGCGCAAGTCGCTGTTGACTCACAAGTGGTTCGACGAGAATCCGCTCTACAAGCCTTTCGTCGAGTCGTTGGCGTTTGGGAACGTTCCCATCCCACACGCCAGGTGGGGCGAGATTCACTCTGGCATCGTCCAGCCCGAGTTCAACAAGGCCTACAACGGCGCCATCAAGCCGGAAGAGGCCCTGGCGAATATCGAGAAACTGGGCAATGAAGTGCTGAAGAAGTAGTCCCCCCACCCCCGGCCCCGCCCCTTCGGGGGCGGAGAGAAGAGGATTTTGGGTTTTGCGGACAGCGAAGCTGCCCCCCCAAACAACAGACAAACAACCACACCCGCCCGGGCCAGGCGCCCCCATGGTTTAAGGGCAACCAGGAAAAGCCGCCGAGCCCC
>JBBITV010000288.1:0-5382 GCA_037440585.1 Chloroflexota bacterium | reverse complement strand
GCTATCCTGCTAGGACTACATACCGTGCTTACCTTCCGCAGCCCGGATAGCGACCAGTTATTGTTGCCGCTGGCCGGCACACTGACTGGGCTTGGCTTAGTCATGGTCTACCGGTTGGCGCCCGCTGTCAGCAACAACCAGTTAGTGTGGTTCGCCCTGAGCGCCGCGACCATGGCGGCAGCGTTGTTGGTCCGGCCATTGTTGGACTGGTTGCGGCGCTATCCGTACACCTGGGCTTTCCTGGGGATCGGCCTGGTTGGTTTAACCCTGCTATTCGGCCATGCCCCGGGTAGCTCGGTCGAGCGCCTGTGGCTGCGGGTCGGCCCCCTCCAGTTCCAATCCTCCGAGGTGCTGAAAGTCCTACTCGTGGTGTTCCTGGCCGGTTACCTGGATCGAGATTGGGAATTGCTGGCGCACGCGCATTACGCCCTGGGTCCGTTGCGACTGCCGCCTCTGCCCTACCTGGCTCCCTTGTTGGCTGTGTGGGGCTTTTCCATGTTGCTCCTCGTCTGGCAGCGCGACCTGGGTATGGCGCTGTTGTTCTTTGGCATCTTCCTGGTCATGCTCTACATCGCCAGTTCGCGTGGATCGTACGTCGTCATGGGGTTGGCGTTGTTTGTGGCGGGCGTTCTGGTCGTGACCACCCTGTTCGGCCACGTGCGTGAGCGCTTCGATGTCTGGCTCAATCCCTGGGCGACCTCACAGCAGGAAGGATTCCAGATCGTCCAGGGGTTGCTGGCCTTCGCCGCAGGCGGGGTGTTCGGCCAGGGACTGAATTACGGCGCACCTACTTACATCCCGGCTGTACATACCGACTACGTCTTCGCCGCCATCGGCGAGGAAATGGGGCTGATGGGGGACCTGGCTGTGGTCGCCCTGTATGTCCTGTTGGTGTATCGCGGCTATTTCCTCGCCATCCGGGCACGGGATACTTTTGGGCGCTTGCTGGCCGCCGGGTTGACTACCGTACTGGGCTTACAGGCGCTGATCATCATGGCTGGCAACCTGAAGCTGATCCCCCTGACCGGCGTGAGCTTGCCGTTCGTCAGTTACGGCGGGAGTTAGCTGGTCACAAACTTCTTGTTCCTGGCAGTTCTTTTGCGCATCCCCACGGTTGAGCCATGATCGACAGCATCAACCGCACGGCTCGCATCCTCTCCTTTGCCTTCATCGCCGTCAGCCTGGGACTGATCTACTGGCAATTCGTCCGTGCGCCCGAGCTCCTGGCCCGGCCCGACAACCCACGGTTGGTCGAAGAGGAACAGCGCATCGACCGGGGGCGCATCCTGGCCGGGGACGGCACAGTCCTGGCCCGCAGCGAGTTCGGCACGGGTCGCAGCGCGAAGCGCGTGTACACTTATCCACTCCTGGCATCAGTCACCGGGTTCCATAGCATCCGCTACGGTACTGCAGGTATCGAAGCCAGTTTCAACGATGCCCTCCGGGGCCTGACCGGACCGGATCCACTGGGGAGCTTGCGGCGTGAGCTGTTGCACGAGCGCCAGGTCGGCCTGGACGTCAGGCTGACCATCGATATGGAGCTCCAGAAGACCGCCGACCGGCTGCTGGGTAACCGTACTGGCGGCATCATCCTCCTCGACCCCAAGACAGGCGCCGTCCTGGCTCTGGCGAGCCGTCCTACCTTCGATCCAAACACCCTGGAAGGCGAGTTCGAACAACTGCGCGCCAGCCCGGCCAGCCCCCTTATCAACCGTGTCACGCAAGGTCTGTATCCACCCGGCTCGATCTTCAAGACGGTAACCCTGGCAGCGGCCCTCCAGGAGGGCATCGTATCGCCGTCCGATACGTTCAACGATGGACAGGCAGTCCTGCATGTTGAGGGCTTCCCGATCCGCTGTAACAACAACCCGCGAGACGTGAACACGTTCGACCTGGCCCACGCCTACGGCTGGTCGTGCAACATCACCTTTGCCCGGCTGGGGGTGAAGCTGGGCGTGAACCGTTACGAGGACTACGCCCGGCGTTTCGGCCTGGGCGAGCGCATCCCTTTCGAGCTGCCGGTCGCCGTCAGCCAGCTTTCCAGGGACGCGCGCATCACCCAGGTGGAGCTTGCCTCGGCCGCCTTCGGCCAGGGCGAATTACAGGTCACTCCATTGCAGATGGCGTTGATTGCCGCCGCCGTCGCCAACGACGGGCGGATGCCACAGCCGCACGTGTTCAGCGAAATCCGCACCCGCGACGGCCAGGTCGTCCGCCGGGCGCAGGCTGCGACGTGGCGCACGCCTATTAGTCCCGAGGTGGCACGCCAGGTACGCCAGATCATGGGTATTTCGGTCAATGATGGATGGGCCAGGACCGCCCGTATCCAGGGCGTCCAGGTCGGCGGCAAGACCGGCACCGCCCAACTGGGCGACGACGAGACTGAGCCACATGCCTGGTTCCTGGGCATCGCCCCGGTGGACGATCCGCGCTTCGTGGTGGTGGTGCTGATCGAGCACGGCGGGGAGGGCTCGGTGACGGCGGCGCCGCTGGCGCGGCAGTTATTGCAGGCGGCTCTCGCGCGCCCGAGGTAGATAATAGACATTCAACACTAAAGTTTAGACAGGGGGCATAGGATTGAGTTGATAGCCGACGCCACGGACCGTGATGATGTAGCGCGGCTGGGCCGGGTCCGGCTCGATCTTGCGCCGCAGATAGCGGATATACAGCTTGAGGTATTGAAGTTCGCTTGCACACGCCGGCCCCCAGACCTGCGAGAGCAGCGCCTGGTGCGGCACGACGTCCCCGGCGTTTTGAACCAGGCAGCTCAACAAGCGGAACTCGGTAGGGGTTAGCGGGATAAGTTTGCCCTGCACGATAACCTGGCGCCTGGTGAGATCCACTATCAGATCACCGTAAACTTGAATATTCGGAGCGGAGCCGTTACCACCACGCCGCATGCGGCGCAACAGGGCTTGTACCCGCGCCACCAGCTCGGCAACACGCAAAGGCATAGAGACGCAATCGTCGGCACCAGCCCGGAAACCGCGCAGGACGTCTTCTTCGGTTGCTTGCGGAACAAGTAGGATGATGGGTATGTCTGAGAATTCACGTAGACGCTGGCACGTGGTGTAGGCATCTAGCTCAGGTGGAAGCGAGCCGAGGACCACTACTGCCGGTTGCAGCGTCGGCACCTGGCAAAGCCCCTCCGCCCCGTTGCCAGCATAGAACACTTCGAAGCCGGCACTTTCCAAATGAGCGCCGACAGTCCGGCCGTATGGCAAATCGCTGGTGACGAGTAGAATTCGCTCTTTCCAACGCATAGGCTACCTCGTGACTTCAGCCTGCATGCGGGGGAGGCTGATCTACAAAAACCCCGCAGCTATCCAAACAGCATGACACTGATGCAGTGGGCAGCCGGCAGCAGTGAACGGGTGCAGGAACGTGAGCTTAGAACGGTGAGAAGCGGCATATCAACTAGAGGTTGGGCCCACTACTACAGCACCGTGTAGCAGGGAGTGACCCCACCCGAGGTTGGTGGATGCTATGATAACACATCTTGGTCTGGCTGTCAATACATCCATGCTTTATTGCTTTTTTATATAAAATCAATTATAATTATCCAGAATTCCCCTCGCGCTGTACCGTCGCGCCTGCCGACAATCCTGGAACCAGGCATTCCTCGAAGCACGGATTTCACAAATTCACGAGAGGATCTACCATGAACCCTCTGAACCGCCGGTTGTCCGTACCCGTCGTTGCCCTGGCCAGCACCGTTTTAGGTTGTATCACCCTGATCATAGCCGTGCTCGCGCCAGCCCACTCTGCACCCCTGGCGCAGGAGCACTCGGCCACGACCGTCGTCGCAGCAGCCGATGCTTATGTCCTTGATCGCAGCCCCGACACCAACTCCGGCAACCGGTTTCCCCAGGCCGGTACCGTGATCTTGACCATCCAGCCGCTCACCCGGACGGTCGCCGCCGGCCGGGTCTTCACCGTGAGCGTTCAACTCGACGCCGGCAGCCAGTGGGTTGACGGCGCCGAGATTCACCTCGACTTCGACCCGCAGATTGTCCAGGTCGTAGACGCCTCCGGGAATCCAACCAGCACTATCGAAGCTGGTACGAGCCTGCCACTCCTGCTCCAGAACAGCGCACACAATGTCGCCGGGACGATCGATTATGCCGCTGGCGCTGACTTCCCGCCGCAGCCACCGGTGACTGGCCGCTTCACCGTGGCAACCATCCGCTTGAAAGCTTTGAGGCCCACATCCTCGACCGGGACACCGCTGGCATTCGTATTCACCCTGCCCCGCCGCACCGACGTGAGCTTTGAGGAACAGTCGGTCCTGGGACCCCATGTGGATGGACGGGTCGTCGTGTTGCGGCAGATTTTCTTGCCACTCGTGAGGAGGTAAAGAAAGGGGGAGCTATGCCTGCAAACTGTAAAACTGGCTGGTGCAGCGTGGCCCGCCTCGGCGCGCTGGCCCTGGTCAGCTTGATCTTGCTGGCCCCCTGGTCGGCAGCAGCCGATAACCAGGGCCGGTCCGAAGCCAGACCCCGGACCCCAGACGCAGGACTCACGACGCCGAACTGGCCCCCAGCCGGCACCGACACGGTTCATACCCAAGGCGAGATCACCTTGCAACTCGCCAGCGGCGGCGAAGTAACGGCATTCGTCACCGGTCCGATGGTCGTCCGGCGCAGCAACCCTGTGAGCGATAGTGGCGGACGGCTGGTCATCGACACGGAGATCGTCTCGATGACCCTGCAGGGCTCGACGCCCCTCGGCCAGGTCACCGTAGTTGAAAGCCAGACCCGCCCTTCGACAGGCCAGATCCAGCATCAGACGTCCGGCCAGGACTTCCCCGCCGACAGCTTTTTCGACGTCTTCGTCGAAATCCAGGCGAGTGTCGGAACGCTGCACAACGTGACCCCTATCCGCCTGCAAGCAGTCATCCACAACATTCCACCGGTCCTGGAAATCTACCGCTCATCACAGGCAGAGCCAATCCCGGTATATGATCCGCCAGGTCACCTGGTAGGCCAGATCCTATACATGACGCACCGCATCCCCGGGCCGGGCCTCGACTGCTCCCCAGCGCGGGCCACCCTCACGCTAGAACAAGGTGGTCAGGTCACCACCACCGTCGAGCTGCAGGGGCCGGCGACGGTTAGCCGGGGCGCTGCCGTCCAGGCCGGCACGGATCGGCTTGCAGTACGTCTGGCCGAGCGGCTCCGTCGTTTCCTGGGAATCGAGAGCATCGCCGCCGAGAATATCATTCTGACCGAGATCGTGGCGATGAACCTGCAGGGTATCACTCCATCGGGACCGGTGCGCTTCGTGGAGAGCCCCGACCAGGCGTCGGCCGGCTTCATCCTGCGCAATGCCCCCGGCGCCCAGACCCCGGCCGACAGCTTTTTCGACGTCTTCGTCGAAATC
>JBBITV010000287.1:0-5409 GCA_037440585.1 Chloroflexota bacterium | reverse complement strand
GTGTGGGGTGGGAGGGTCGGGCCCCCCAAGCCTTTCGTTGGGGGGCTTCGGGTTGTGCCGCCCTCGCCCTTCGGGATAGGGCTGGGGTGAGGGCCTTACCCGCTGCCACAGCAATCTTTCTTGTAACAGCCTTGGGCGCTGCCGCCGCGCAACTCCTGCCCAGTCTGGAATTCACCCGCCTCTCCGTCCGCGCTGAGACCACCTACGAGATGGTGAGCGGCGGCTTCCCCCTCGGCGACATCATCCAGATTCTGCGCCCTGGCATCGTCAGCCACTTTTCGCCACTCTATGTTGGCATCCTGCCGCTGTTTCTCACCCTGGTGGCTGTCTTCGGGCAGCGTGATCGGCGCGTCCTGGCCTGGGCCAGCTTTGCACTGGCGGCTCTGCTACTTTCCTTTGGGCGAAATGCTTTTCTCTACCCGGTCTTTTACCGGCTGATCCCCGGCTTCGCTCTGTTCCGCTCCCAGGAGCGCGCCGCCTTCCTGTTTAGCTTCGCCATGGCCATTCTGGTCGGCTACGGCGCGACCTGGCTTGCGACCCGGCTCGCCCAGCGGCGTTGGAAAACTGCATTGCAGACCGCGCTCCTGGCCCTGATCTTCCTCGACTTGCTGATGACCAACGCCCACATCAACGCCTATCCGGCGCAACCGCAAAGCCTGGTCTACGCCAGCCCACTGGTCCAGTCAATGCAAGACGACCCCGACGTCTTCCGCGTTCACAACGAGTGGCGCTGGCCGGGCAATTATGGCGACGTTTACGAGATTGAAGACACCTGGGGCGCCAGCCCGCTCCGCCTGGCCCGCTACGATGCTTTTATCAAGGGCCTGCCCGAAGTGCGCGCCTGGAATCTGCTAAATGTGAAATACGTCCTGACCTATCGCCAGGAGCTCGGTCCCGGTGCTGAGCTCATCGGACAGGAACCTCCACGGCCCGGTGGCCCAGACAACAACTCGACCTACCTGCATCGATTGAAGGAACCCAACCCACGCGTGTACGTCGTCCACCAGGCCGAAGTCATCCCGGACGATACCACCGCACTCGTGCGCCTGCGCGCCGCCGACTTCAACCCCCAGGCCACGGCGATCCTGGCGGAGCCCGCCCCCCTCGACCTGCCAGGCCGGCCGGTAGCCGGGTCCGGCGCCCGCATCACCGACCGCGATCCGCAGCGGCTGCTGATTGAGGCGAACCTGGCCGCCAACGGACTATTGATGCTATCCGAGTTGGACTACCCGGGCTGGCGCGCCCTGGTCGACGGGCAGCCGGCCACCATCCTCCGCGCCGACGTCATCCTGCGCGCCATTCCGCTGACGGCAGGCTCGCACCGGGTCGAAATGGTGTTCGACCCACCGTCGGTGCGGTGGGGGCTGGTGATCTCGGCGGTAACGTGGATAATTGCGGTCGCAGGGATCGTGGTTTCGTTGAGGAGATCGACCCCGCATGCCTCTCTGAGGTGGGGAGTTTGGACCACGAAAGCACGAAGGTCCATGAAGAACACGAAGCACGAAGACCCGAAGGGGGTCGCTGCGCGGGCTTCTTCGGGCCTTCGTGCTTCGCGACTTCGCGACTCTTTGTGCCTTCGTGGTCCAAACCTCTCAACGAGAGAACCGGGGATGTCCGCCCCTACATCTTGGGGAGAGAGCGGGCCTGGTCTGGCCGGAGGCGCGTCATGAGCGCTCCCCGCCGCACGACCATTGTCATCCTGGCCCTGGTGCTATTGGCCTTCTGGCTGCGGGTGTACCGCCTGGACTTTGTCCCCCTGCGCGGTGACGAAGCCTTCACCGTCCTGTTTGTCGACAGCCCATTCGCGGAAATGATGGAGGGCATCCGCACAGTCGAGCCCAACCCGCCCCTCTACTATCTCATTCTGTACACTACAGTGCGGCTATTCGGCACTGGCGATTTCGCCGCTCGCTATGTATCGGTCATTTTTGGCGTCCTGGCCGTGCCGCTCCTTTACCAGCTTGCGCGACGACTCCTAACAAATCCCAAATCCCAAATCCCAAATCCCAATGAAAAGGTACACAAGTACACAAGTACACAGGTACACAGGTACACAAGGTACGCACTCCCTGTTGCCCTGTCTACCTGGGTACCTGGGTACCTGGGTACCCGGGTTACTAGTCATTGGACCGCCATTTTGGCCGCGCTCCTGCTGGCAATTAACCCCTATCAGATCTGGCACTCCCAGGACGTACGCAACTACACCTTGTGGCCGGCGCTCAGCCTGCTCTCCCTTTACCTGATGCTGCGCGCCCTGGACGAAAATCGCCCCACGCTTTGGGCGGCCTATGCCGGCGCCGCGTTGCTCAGCCTGTACACGCACTATTACGAGCTCTTCGTCCTGCTCTTCGAGAACTTGTTCGTGCTCATCGGATTTTGGATTTTGGATTTTAGATTTTGGATTAAGGACTGGTTCCCTGGATCAGATCGCCTTAGTGGGGAAGTCCAGTCCAAAATCCAAAATCTAATATCCAAAATCTTTGCTCCCCTGCGGTTCTGGCTTGGCGCCCAGGCCGCCATCGCCGCTCTCTACCTGCCCTGGCTCGTCTTCGGCTCCTCGCGGCCCCTCGATTACGTAGACAAAACGGACGTGCCTGGCTTGTGGGGTATCTTTGAGCAGAGCATGACTGTGTTCACCCTGGGAGAGACCGTGGCGCGTGATCTCAAGTTATTGATGCCACTGTTTCTCCTGCTGGCTGCCGCGGGCCTCCTGGCTGCCTGGCGGAGCGATCGCCGGACCTTCACGTTCTTGCTTCTCTACCTGGCGATCCCGACCTTGGGCGTTTTCCTCCTGGCCCAGTGGCGTCCGCTATTCCGCGAGCGCTACCTGAACGTCATTGCGCCGGGTTACTATCTGACCTACGCCCTGGCTCTGGCCGCAATCGCAACAGAAACCCGTTCCTTCGCTTCGCTCAAGGACAAGTTTCTCGGAGAAAACAGATTTCTGCGCTGGCGACAGATGGTCGCCGGCGTTGTGCTGGGCGGCATCCTGGTTGCGACGGCCTTCTCCCTGCAGGACTACTACTTCAACCCCCAGCACTTCAAGGCACCCGACTGGCGCGGGCTGGCGCGCCACCTGGAGGCGGTGGCCGGTCCGCGCGACGTCATCATCCAGAACTACCCGGATCCGGGGTTGCAGTATTACTACCACGGCCCAGCCCGGCGCCTGGTCCTGCCCGACCGCTCCGCCGTGGACACCGTCGGCGACCTGCCTGTCGACCGCGTCCAGACCGGCGCCCGGCTGGTCGAACTCCTGACCACGCACGATCGGCTGTGGCTGCTGCCTCAACGGAGCTCGTGGGACCCCGAAGGGTTTGTCGAAAACTGGCTCACCCGCCGCGCCCACAAGCTTAGCGAGGAGCGCGCGGCCGGCTTCCGGCTGGTCGCCTTTGAACGTGCCCCGGCCCAACCACCACCCGTTGTGCCGTATCCCGTCGATGCCCGTCTCGGCGACGGCATCCGCCTGCTCGGCTACGACCTCACGTTGAACGTTGAACGTTCAACGTTCAACATTCAACTGACCCTGTACTGGCAAAGCCTGGCGCCAGTGTCACGGCCCTACACCATTTTCACCCACCTGCTGGACGCCAGCGGCCAGATCCGGGCACAACAGGACCAGCAACCCCAGGCCGGTCGCCTGCCGACCACCGACTGGCTTCCCGGCGACATCATCCGCGACGAGTACACCCTGACGCTTTCGCCGGATGCGCCGCCCGGCGAGTATCTCCTCGAAGTTGGGATGTATTACCTGGAGACCATGGAACGGTTGCCGGTCTTCGACGCGGCCGGGCAGCCGAAGGGTGACAATATTGTGCTGACGAAGGTGAAGGTGGAGTAAACGTTGAAGGATGGAGGACCAGATGCCCTTCGATCTCACGCAGTGGAAAATGCAAGTCAAACAGTCCCTTGATGACTTTGCCCGCGACCCACGCGGCGCCCTGGCTCGCCTGGGCACCGACTCCCTGCTGGGCACGCTGCTGGGCCTGACCTTCCTGCCCGTCTCCCAGGCCCTGGCCACGGGCGACGCCCTCGCCGTGGGCATGGCGCTGGGAGGCGTGGCCGGCAGCGTGGGCGCCAACCTGCTGGCCGCCGAGCTGGACCGGCTGGGCCGGCCCGAGCAAGCGGCCCAGGCCGCCACCACGGATCGCCCCGACGCGTCCGAGTTCCGCGCCGCCCTGGACGCCATCCTGAACGAGCTCAAGGTTGTTCAGACGGCTGAGGCCGGGATGTCCGACACTGACCGGGCCTGGTTTGCCCAGACGCTGCGGGCTGAGCTTGCCGCAATCCTGCCGCAGCTTCCCCACACGCAGACCGTCCTGGGTGATCTGATCCAGGCCAGCGGCCAGGCGCGGGTGGTCAAGGTCGAGACCGGACCGGTCTCGGATCGTGGCCAAGTCTTCGCGGCCGCCGGAGACATACACTACCACGAAGCACCCGCCGAAGTCAAACCCGACCTGGCCACCCTGGAAAGGGCCTACCTGGCCCGCATCCAGGCCGAGTGCCGCGAGTTACAACTGAGCGCCATGGACCCCAAGGCCGCCGACCCAACCCAGGGCGGCATGGGCCTGGCCGAAGTCTACATCACCCTCGACACCACCCACCGCATTCCGGTAGACGAGGGCAAATCCAAAAAGAGGCGCAGCGCCGAGCCGGACATTTACCGTAGGGCAGGCTTGCAGCCTGCCGAAGAAACCCGCCCGCTGTCCGCCCTGGAGGCCGCCGGCCAGGAGCGCCGCCTGGTCCTGCTCGGCCAGCCCGGCTCCGGCAAATCCACCTTCACCAACCACCTGGCGCTGTGCCTGGCCGGCGCCCGGCTCGATCCCGGCGCCGGCTGGCTGGGTAAACTGCCCGGCTGGACCCGGGGCGATTTGCTGCCGGTGCGCATCGTGCTGCGCGAGCTGCCGGGCGACATCCCCGACCCGCAGGCGCGCGGCTCGGCCAGGCTGCTCTGGGACCACGTCACCGCCGCGCTCGCACGCTGCCAACTGGCAGCCTGCGCCCCGGTCCTGGGAAAAGCGCTTAAGGACGGCCAGGCTCTGGTGCTCCTCGACGGCCTGGACGAGGTGCCCGAGGAGCGCCGGCCTCAGGTCATCGAGGCCATCCGTGACTTCGCCACGACTTACAGCCAATCCCGCTACATTCTCACCTGCCGCGTCCTCTCCTACCGTGACCCGCGCTGGCAATGGAACGTGCCCACGTTCACGTTGGCCCCCTTTAACGACCCCAAAATCGACGCCTTCGTTGACCGCTGGTACGACACCCTGGCCGGGCTGGGCCGGGTGACTACGACCGAAGCTGCGGCGCGCAAGACCCAGCTCAAAGCCGCTGTGCGTCGCCCCGAGCTTAGCCCGCCCGGCGACCAGCCCATGGCCACCAATCCCTTGCTGTTGACGGTCATGGCCCTGGTCC
>JBBITV010000286.1:0-5427 GCA_037440585.1 Chloroflexota bacterium | reverse complement strand
CGCTTCGATGTAGATCCGGAGTCTGCTGTGGGGGGTCTGCGCTACCCGCTGGTTATCAAACCGGTGATCGGGATGGGTTGCGAAGTGGTACTGCCTCTCAATAGCCCTGCCGATCTGCCGGGAGCCCTGGCCCGTTTGCGCAGGGTCACCGGGCGCGATGATTTTCTGCTGATGGAGTACGTCCCAGGCACTCACGCCAGCGTCTCCCTACTGGTGGGCAGGACCGGGTCCCGGCCTTTGACCCTGAACGGCCAGCACATCGCCGTCACCGTTGAGGGCTTCACCTATCATGGCGGAACCGTCCCACTGGAGCATCCCCTGCGCCAACGGGCTTTTGCCGTGGCAGTCCAGGCCGTGTCCCTGATACCTGGCCTGGAGGGCTATGTGGGCGTGGACCTGGTGCTGACTGGCAAGGAGGCTTTCGTCATCGAGGTCAACCCGCGGCTCACCACCTCGTACATCGGTATCCGCCAGGTGATTGATTTCAACCTGGCAGAAGCTATCTGGCTTGCCTGCGCCAGGGATCAGCTTCCACAGCATGTCCATACTCACGGCCAGGTCACCTTCACCAAAGAAAGCGGCCAGCTATCAGCCATCAACCATCAGCCATCCTTGGACTCAGGAGGCAGCTCATGATCCGGGTCATCGGTTGGGACATAGGCGGTGTCCACACCAAGGCCGTAGCTTTGAGCTATCAGGCAGGTCATGCCATGGATATCCGGGCCGCCTCTTACCCCTTCGAGATCTGGCGCGACAAGGATGCCTTGATAGACGTCCTGCGCCAGGTGACCACACAACTCCGCGCTGACCAGGCAACAGCTATGGCAGTGACCATGACTGCGGAGCTGTCGGACGCCTTCAGGAGCAAACGCGAGGGGGTGCTCTTCGTCTTCGACAGGGTGGCGGATGTCTTTTCCGGCCACCCGGTGTACGCTCTGGACCTGGCTGGCAAGTTTGTGGCCCTGGATCGGGCACGCCAGCGTCCTCTTGATTTTGCGGCAGCCAACTGGCTGGCTGGCGCTCTTTTCGTGGCCCAACGTTACCCGAATTGCATCTGGCTGGACGTGGGTAGCACCACCACGGACATCATCCCCATTCGCAATGGCCAGGTGGTAGCCCGGGGACGCACCGACACAGCCCGCCTGGCTGCCGGTGAACTGGTGTATACCGGTGTGCTGCGCACAAACCCCTGTGCCATCATCTCCTGTGCTCCCGTCAGGGGCGAGATGTGCCGCGTGTCTGCCGAGTACTTCGCCATCATGGGAGACGTTTATCTGTTGCTGGGGCACATCTCACCGAACGAGTACACATGCCCCACGCCAGATGGCCGGGCCAAGACAGTCGAGTTCGCCCGGGAGCGGCTGGCCCGTCTGGTCTGCGCGGACGGGGAGATGCTGAGCCAGGCAGATATCTTGGCGCTGGCCCGCTATCTTCATGAGCAGCAGGTGCAGCAGGTGACCAATGCGCTGCTTCAGGTCTTGTCGCGCTTCGATGCTGGGCTGCATTGGCCTGTGTTCGCCACGGGGCTGGGCTGTTTCCTGGCCGTGGAGAGCGCCCGGCGGCTGGGGCTGGGGGTAGTGGACCTGGCACCAGAGTGGGACCTCCAGACAGCGAACGTCACACCCAGCCTGGCGGCTGCTTTCTTGCTGGCTCAGCGATTGGAGGACGGATGGCAAGGGTAGACACTGTTGTGAAGATCGGTGGCAGCCTGGCGGAAAGCGACGGGCTGCGCCCCCTGTGCCGCCAGATCAGCGATCTGGCACGCTGGCATCGCCTGCTGGTAGTCCCCGGCGGTGGCCCCTTCGCGGACACCGTTCGGCGCTGCTACTCGTACTGGAGTTTGAGCGAGACTGCTGCCCACAAGATGGCCGTCCTGGCGATGGACCAGTATGGGTATCTGTTATGCGATCTCATGACTGGTGGTGTGCCTGTCACCTCCCTGGTCGATGTCCAACCCGTGTGTTGGGTTGGCAAGGTGCCTGTGCTCATCCCGTCCCAGCTCGTGCTGCAGATGGATCCATTACCCCATTCATGGACCGTCACTTCCGATTCCATTGCGGCCTGGGTGGCCACATTGGTGGGATCGGCTTCACTGGTCCTGCTGAAGGACGTAGATGGCCTGTATGGCGCAGAACCCGGGCTCAGCGGCCAGGGGCAACTGCTCACAGAGCTGAATACAGACCAACTGAAAAAGTGCGGTGGAGTGGATGAGCACCTGGCCGTGATTCTGAACAGGACTCAGGTGGACACCTGGATCATCAACGGCAGCCGGCCGGAGCGCCTGATAGAGCTCCTCACCTGTGGCCAGACCAGGGGGACGCATGTACGGCAGAGGTGAGGAGAGCTTTCAGCCGGCGGACCTTCTGGCTGTCAATGGTTCCATTCACCCGATCGCCACTGCAGACGGCCGAGCGGAAGCCGGCGATGTCGGCTCCCAGGCTGTGCACCGCAGGCAGGTCCGTTTCACCCAGGGAACCGGCCAGGGCGCACAGGAGACCCGCCTCCCGGCAGGCAGTGACGAAACCGCGTAACTCGTCCAGGCTGAGCAGGGCTAACAGACCCGCTTCGCCCTTGCGGGCTGTATCCAGCATGCATCCATCCACACCAGCGACGGCAGCCGCCTGAGGGATGTCGCCGGGCAGGATGGCGTTGATCATGTGGGCATCGGCGTAGCCCGCGGCAATCACCCGGGCGGTAGGGCACCAATCCTTCACCGCCTGGTTGATCTGGCGCAACAAGGGGATGGCTTCATCCAGCGTCCGCACGCCAGACAGGCCGACCTTCACGTAGTCCACACCACACACGGCGGCCCCCAGGGCAGCCAGGGAGACCGTTCCTGGCAGGTTGGGCACGTCGCCGATGGTGGCGCTCAGTTCGCACGAGGTTGGTACACATTGGCGAACCTGTCGGATGACATCCGGGGTACTGGCTCCTAGAGAGCCTTCCCGGGGGTTCTTGACGTCGACGATGTCGGCACCCCCTGCCAGGGCGGCCAGAGCCTCTGATACAGAGGTTACACTGATCAACAGCTTCATGGGGGGACCTCTCCAATACGGATGGTCGGATACCGGCTGGCGCTCGGATTATAGTGTCCCGTCGGCGGATTGTCAAGAATCTGCTGTCGCCCGCGTCCACGCCAAGTTTTGGCCGAGTTGTCCCCGCCTGGAATTCATCTAAATGGACCGGCGCTCCAGGCCAACCGAGACCGCTACATGGGGACTGGCGAGTTCGTCGTCTGTGATGCCATCGCTCCCGCCTGGGCGGACGACGAAAGAATAGCTCGCCTGGTCTCTATCACCGACCGGCAGGTGATTGTCGCGCAGCCCACACAGACGCAGACTTTTCCTCTATACAGCGTTTCCTCAGCAGACCTTTGCCACTCCGTCATCCGAAGCTGGCTGCGGCTGCGGATGCCCGGACTCGCAGACACGGCTGAGGTTGAGATCGAATTTCCCCTGGTCAACCTCGGCCAGTTCACCTCGCTCTTCCTCGCCTTGCGGCAGGCATTGGCGTCAGCAGCAGTCTACCAGATGGAGTCACATGTCGCGGGGTAGCCCATATGGACTCAGGTGTCCGACAGGAATCAGTGGCTCGCCTCTATCACCTACACTGGCTTCCCCAAACTTGCGCCACCCATGTGGCAGGGTTGAAGGCCGCTCATCGCACCGACCAATCGAGCATCATCTGTGGTGATCACACAGCCGATTTCTCCCGAGAAGAGATGTCCGCCAGGTAGGCGTGGGGTGAGGGGTGTGGGACAAAACTGCTCAGGAAGCTCGCGAACAGGCGCGCCTGCAGGCGCGGATGCAGGGCCATCCCCAACAGCTCACGGTAGGGATACACCCCGGTGAACATCCCCCACAGCAGCCGGCTGTGGAGCTGCTCGCCTGGAGCCAGGGCCTGCTCGGCGGCGATGGAGCCCAGGTGGGGCAAGGTCAGGCGCCGGTGGTGTTGGAACACGTGGGTGAAGGCGAACAGGAAGCGTCCGGCCCAATTGTCCCGGGCAATCTCACGGCACAGCGGGCCATACTGGGCGTGGAACACCGAAGCGCTCACCCCCTGCTGGATGGCGGTCTCCGCGGCCCGGCGTGCCGTCCGCAGCGCTGTCCCAATCCCGTTCTTGTACAGCCGCGTGATCCCTGCATCCCCCACGGCCACGAACCGGTCAGCATACAGTGGCCGCGCCGCTCCCACGGCGATGTGCGGGCGGCAACCACACACCCGGCGCGGGGCGTCCGGCAGCAGCGCCATCACCTCCGGCAACTCCAGGAAGCGATCCAGGCTGCTGCTGGTCAATTCTGGGCCGAGCAGCGACACGTTGAGGCATGGCTCCTTGGGCACCAGGGTTCCAAAGGTAAAGGCCCCGTCGCCCGGTAGAAAGACGTGCACAGTGCCCCCCGGCGCGGCCTGGAGTGCTTCTCCCCCTGAGCACAGCTCCGCCTGGGCCATCAGTTGTCGGGGTGGCGGACGGTACGTCAGGTCGGTGAAGTGGATGGTGCGGCAGTTGACCCCCGTGGCGAGCACCACGAGATCCGCAGGCACGGTCCCGCGCGGGGTGGTCACACCAGGGTGGGGACGCAGGGCGATAGCTGTTACCCGCTCCAGAATGATCTCTGCGCCTCGAGCGCGGGCCGCCTCCAGCAAAAAGCCATCGAAGCTGATCGGCTCCGGCCAGGGGAAGGCACAAGGGGGACCCTGGCCGCGATAGACGCTGATCACCCCGGCTTCGGGGTCAGGCGGGGACAGGCGGATCTGGCCGGCGGCGGTGTGGAGGGTGTACTGGCGGATACGGGCGCGGATGATCCGTTCGGGGACCACCAGTCCGATCTCGGCCAGCTCGCGGAGGACGCGCGTGGGGATGAGCCCGGCGCACATGTTGCAGCCCTTGGGACCGGGGCGGGTGAAGTCGCGGGGCTCAAAGAGGGTGACGTGGAGGTTCAGGCCGGCCTGGCGGGCGTAGTGCAGGGCGAACAGGGCAAAGAAGCTGCCGGCCGGCCCGCCGCCAATGACCGCAATCCGTGCACCAGTTGGCAGCCGATCCAGTGAACTGTCCTTGAACACCTGTCCTGCTCTCGCGGCGTGTCAGGGCTTTCCCAAAGTCGGGCGAACGGTGCCGAGAACGAGCACGACACGGACTCCCACGGATTACACGGAAATGCCCGGTTAGCTTTCCGTGTAATCCGTGAGAATCCGTGTTGTGCTCCACCGGTGTGCCGGCCGCGCTAGCTCTGCCGGGCACGACAGCGCCTTGCCACCGGCTCTCCACCCGTCATGAGCGGAGCACCATAATCTCCCCGTCTCCGCGTCTCCGCGTCTCCGCGTCACCCATTCTCCCCTGCCCCCCTGGCGATTTTGGATTTTGGATTGGGAGCTTGCGGCCCAGAATCCAAAATCGGCAATCCAAAATCTAAAATCGGCTGCTCCCCT
>JBBITV010000285.1:2487-5527 GCA_037440585.1 Chloroflexota bacterium | reverse complement strand
CGCCCTCTCGCCGGCGACGGGGCTGTTCTGCGAAGCCAACTCCGGCGGCGACTTCGGGGCCCGGCTGCGCATGGCCGGCTATGACGGTATCCTCGTGACCGGTGGCGCACGCGAACCCGTCTATCTAACCATCGTCGATGGCCGGGCAGAACTGCACAGCGCTGCCCACCTGTGGGGCCAGGATGCCTACGCGGTCCAGGCGTCGATCCGGTCGGAGCGTGGCCTGGATGCGCGCGTCAGCAGTATCGCCTGCATCGGCCTGGCGGGCGAGAACCTGGTCAAGATGGCCGCTGTGATGAACGACGAGGGACGCGCGGCAGGCCGGGGTGGCCTGGGCGCGGTCATGGGTTCCAAGCACCTCAAGGCTATTGCCGTCCAGGGCAACCGGAAAATCGCCCTGGCCGACGAGAAAGCGTTCAACGCGACGCTGAAGCATGCCTTTGTCGAGCTGAAGCATGACTTCAGCATCCAAATGTTGCGCGAGCTGGGTACCTCGGGTGGCATGGAATATCAGAAGCTCGTCGGCGACGTCCCGGCGCGCTATTGGACCCAGGGCGACTTCGAGGGCACAGACAGGCTGACGGGCTCGGCTATGGCTGAATCGATCCTGGTCAGTAACGGCGCGTGTTTTCGCTGCCCTATCGCCTGCTGGCGGATCGTGGACACGCCGCGACAGAAAGGCATCGACGGGCCGGAATACGAGACTATCGCCAGCTTCGGCTCTCTGTTGGCCAACGACAACCTGGAGGCGGTCGCCTACGCCAGCCACCTGTGCAATCTTTATGGGATGGACACCATCTCGACGGGCTCGACCATCGCCTTTGCCTATTACTTGTTCAACCAGCACGTCATCGACCGGGTGGAGACCGGCGGCCTGGCCCTGCGCTGGGGTGACCCGGAGCCGGCACTCAAGTTGATCGAGTTGATGGCACGCCGCGAAGGCTTTGGCGCGATTCTGGCCGAGGGCACGCGGGCGATGGAACACCGTTACGGGGTGGACGGGCTGGCGGTCCAGGTGAACGGCCTGGAAGTCGCCATGCACGACCCGCGCTCTTTGTCGTCCATGGCACTGGTTTACGCCACGTCGCCGCGTGGCGCCTGCCACAACCAGGGCGATATGTACTGGGTCGACTTGGGGCGTGGCACACCTGAACTCGGCATCGTGCCGACCGATCGCTTTGAGAGCAGCGGCAAGGCCGGCATCGTGGCGCGCTGCCAGGACTGGCGGAGCTTCTACAACAGCCTGATCATGTGCATTTTCTCCAATCCGCCGGCCCAGGACGTGGTCGACCTGGTCTCGCACGCCACCGGGCGGACAATCGACCTGGACGAGGCGATGCGAATTGGGGAGCGGATCTGGAACCTGAAGCGGGCGCTGAACAACCGTCTGGGTCTGAGCCGCGCCAACGACCGGCTTCCCAAGTTACTCCTACAGCCATTGCCGGACGGGGGTGCGGCGGGCGCTGTGCCGAACCTGGAAGTCATGCTCAACGAGTACTACGCCGTCCGAGGATGGGATACGATCACTGGCCGCCCGTTGCCGGACAAACTGCGTAGCCTGGGTTTAGACACCGTGGCCGATGAGCTGTGGCCTGGCGACCACGCGCCGACCCTGTTCGAGGGCCTGCTCATCCGCCGCGCCAGCGCCAGCGATCTACCGACCATCCTCCGGTTACGCCAGTCGATGCTGGCAGCGCTGGGCACTCCACCAGAGGTGGTTCAGGCAGGTGTGGATGAGCCAACGGCTGAGGTCTACGCCAGAGAGACCGCCGCTGGCCGGATGGCCCATTTCATCGCCTTTTCGGCGGCCGGCGAGCCGGTGGCTATGGCCGGCGCCGTCATCCGCGATGAGTTTCCCTATATTGTACAGAATTCATGCCACGGGTTGATCATGGACGTCTACAGCAGCCCCTTTTACCGTCGGCGCGGGCTGGCCCGGCGAATGCTGGAAGAGGTCGGGTTGTGGCTACGCAACCAGGGGGTAACCCGGGCGAAAATGGTGCCGGTAGAAGGCGTCCGGGAGGTGCTGGAGCGCCTGGGCTTTGAGCCGTCGAGGGAGATGGAGCGGGTGTTATGAAAGGTGAACTCGTCCGTACCTGGACTGAAGACGGATTAGAGTTACAAGGGCTGTTTTGTGAGCCAACGGTGCCAGCGCGCAAAGCAGCCGTTTTGCATTTGCACGGCGCCACGTCCAACTTCTACCGGAGCCATTCCGTCGAAGGATTGGCCCATGCCCTGACCGCGCGCGGTTACTGGTTCCTGACCGCCAACACGCGCGGCCACGACATGGTCAACATCCTGGCCACGCGGAATCCTACCCGTGGTGAGCGCATGGGCAACGCCTACGAACGATTCACCGACTGCGTACTGGACATCGGCGCCTGGCTGGGATTCCTGGAGAGCCGGGGCTGGAGCCGGGTCGTCCTGGAAGGGCACAGTTTTGGGGCGATGAAAGTGGCGTACTACCTGGGGACGCGCCAGGACGCGCGCGTCGTCGCCACCATACTCCTCTCACCCGGCGAGCGCGGGTTCTTCGAGCGTAACATGAGCGACCTGTTTGCCGAAGCGCGGCGGAGGGCGGAGGCGCTGGTCGCCGAAGGGCAGCCGGATCAGTTGGTGCCGGTAGGCGCGATGAACTTGATGAGCGCCCGTAACCTGGTCGCCGGCGCCCACGAGACGGTCGCCACGAACGTGTTCAACTTCGTGGACCCGAACCATCCCTGGACCGAAATTGGCGCCATCCGGGTGCCGATACTCGTCGTCTTCGGCACGGTAGGTGAATACATCACCTTGCCGGCCGAGCAGGCGTGTAAGCTGATCTGCCAGAAGGCGGTGTCCAGCCCCCGCTGCGACTACCGGGTATTTGAGGGTGCACCCCACAATTATAAGTTCCGCGAGGCGGAGGTGGGGGAGGCGGTGGGGGGGTGGATCGTGCAAGTGGTTGGGCAATGAATATATCCCAAGCGTATTATCAGTATTATCAATTGAAACGGAATTCTGCGCGAGTTCACCCGTGGCATGCTCCGTCTCACGCCGATTG
>JBBITV010000285.1:0-2441 GCA_037440585.1 Chloroflexota bacterium | reverse complement strand
CGGCGCGCGAGAGAGAGGTGTTACAACTGGTGACTGACGGCCTGTCCAACCACGAGATCGCCGAGAGGCTGGTGATCACGGAGAACACGGTCAAAAACCACCTGCGCAACATCCTGGCGAAGTTGCACCTGGAGAACCGGGTGCAGGCGGCGGCGTATGCGGTGCGGGAGGAGTAGCGAAGCCGATGGTTTTGACATATCGCTCCTATTGGCATATAATAGTGCTTGAAGGTCGGGTGCTTGGGGACCACACGGTAACCACTCCGTGAGCCGAACCAACATTGGGCACGTAATCAGCCGTGCTCCCCCGACTTTTCTTATTTCCCCAAGAGACTCAAAAGCTCATCACTCCCTATTGTCCGGTCTGCTCTCATCCTACCTGTGTAGGTTTCATATGCCTTGTAATGCGCATGTGATTGCTTGCCCACCCGCCTGAAGGTTATCTTATCCTCTGAGAAGATGGGCATAACCCTTCGGATGTGCTCCAATAACATCTCTTTAACATCACCCTCATGCCCTATGTACTCCGTGTCTATGACTACCGTATCAATCTTGGAAAGATGCCTCTTGAGAAGTAAGAACAAGACCGCCGCGAACAACTTCATGTATGGTTGACGCGGTCTACGAAAGCGCTGTCTCAAGAACTGGACACATTCTCTCTTGACCACTGCAGGAATCAGAATCGAATAACTCTCATCGTTCGAGAAGGCCAAGACGGTCGGCACTTTGGTATCACCTATTTTGCCACTTTGGTCAAGCTGAACCTGCATCTAGACCAACCTTAGCGTGCGAGCCAAAGAGGATAATCTGTTCCGGCTGAAACTCAGCAACCAGACGCCGGATCATCTCTTCAAGAAAGCTATGATCAACGGTCTTCACACAAGCGCCCTCCACTGGCGTATTCGAGGTCGGAACAATTGTAACACAAAAAGGAGGGTTTGGGAAGCCAGTCTAATGCCTGAAATAGTCCTATCGGACTATACCAGAACCCGCCACCATTCTGTCCTGGCCAATTTACCTGACTATCCCTATCCTCCAGAGCTATCCCAAAGATAGCTCTTTTTTGCGTCCAAAAGCATCCCTGTGGGGCATAGACACCCGGTTCAATTGTGACTATGATAGCCTGTGGCCTGAAGTCAGTATCTACAGCAGTCCGGATCGGTACTACCCACGCTTCGACGGAGACGAGAGCCGCCAGGGAATCACGATGGACAAATGCCGGGTTTTCATCCTATTTCGCCATTCCCTGTTTGCCGAAGCCATCAACAACGTGCTGGCCAGCGTGCAGGGCATCGAGGTGGTGGGGACAGACACCGACCCGGAGCGCGGCATGGAGTCGATCCGGGCGCTGGAGCCCGACGTCGTCGTGTTGGAGACGGACGAGGACCACGATGCTCTGCCTGGCGTGACGCGCATGTTTTGGAAAGACCTGGGACCCAAAATCGTCGGCGTGAAGCTGGATAGCAATGAACTGGTCATCTATCAGAAACGGCGGCATCTTGTGATCAAGCCGGAAGATCTGGTCGAAGCCATCCAACGTGAAACGTGATGTATTATGCACGGTGCACAGGTACACAGGGACGAGGCCCCCTGTTTCCTTGGGTACTTGTGTACCTGTGTACCTGGGTACTATGGACAAGGAGGACATTCCCATGTCAACCCTTTTCGGTCTCCTACCCTTCATCGGCATCATCCTGGTTGTGCTGGCGGTCCTCGTCGGGCCGGCGATGAAGACGGTCCAGCAATATGAGCGCGGGGTCCTGTTCCGATTTGGGCGACTGGTCGGCCTGCGCCAGCCTGGGCTGAACTTCATCCTGCCCTGGATCGACCGCCTGGTTAAGGTCGACATGCGCGTGGTGACCCTGACCGTCGAGCCACAGGAGGTGATCACCCGCGACAACGTGACCGTCAAGGTCGACGCGGTGGTGTACTTCCAGGTCATAAACCCCACGGATGCCATCCTCAAGGTGGCCGATTACACCAGGGCGACCTCGCAGGTGGCGCTGACCACCCTCCGGAGTGTGCTGGGCCAGTCCGACCTGGACGAGCTGCTAGCCCACCGCGAAGCCATCAACCAGCGCCTGCGGCAGATCATCGATGAACAGACTGAGCCGTGGGGCGTGAAGGTCACCATGGTCGAGACCAAAGACGTGCTGCTGCCCGAGTCACTCCAGCGGGCGATGGCGCGCCAGGCCGAGGCCGAGCGCGAGAAGCGGGCCAAGATCATCCACGCCGAGGGCGAGTATCGCGCCGCCGAGACCCTGGCCAAGGCCGGTAATATAATCGCCTCCGAGCCAATCACGCTCCAGTTGCGGTACTTGCAAACCCTTACGGAAATGGCGGGTGAGCGTAACAGCACCATTATCCCGCTGCCGTTGGACATCATTGGGGCGGTGAACGAGGCGCTGCGCCGGAATGCACGACAAGGTGAAATGGTGAGGG
>JBBITV010000284.1:771-5540 GCA_037440585.1 Chloroflexota bacterium | reverse complement strand
GGCCTGGCCAAGAAAGAAACTGCGCTCGTAGGTGCTGCTGGCATAGAAGAACGCGGTCCCGACCGTTTTCTCCAGGGTTCCCACCGGGTCAGCCCACATCGCCGGCCAGGCGGCAAAGTAGGTCATCGTCACGATCACCATCCAGGAAAGCCAGGTACGCGTAGCCGCACGAATCCGGGCGAAACGAGACGGTTTCCCACCCGTCCAGGCGCGGATCAGGAGCAAACCGGCGGAAAAGGGCACCACAAATAGCCCGGCCGACTTGGTCAGGGCGGCCAGGCCGGCCAGAATGCCTGAAATGGCCAGAGCGAAGGATACTGATCTCCCGGAAAAACCGGATCCCGGGAACAATAATAAGATTGACAAGATCATGAGATTGGCGAGAAGGGCATCCAGCGCAAGGACCCGAGAGTGAGCCAGGAAGAACGGGTCCCAGGCCAGGAGCAGTGCGCCCAGAAAGGCCGCCCGGGGATCCACGAACCGGCGTGCCACGAGATACACTCCGGCCACCCCCAATGCGGTCAAGATGGCGATCAATAGAGGGGCGCCCTGCCAGAATACGGCCAGGCTCCGGACCAGGTCCGGATCGAAGGGATCGTAGAGGGATACGTGGCCCAGCCGGGTAATCTCGGCCAGGATTGATGGGCCGTCGAGGGCGGCGCGCAGAGCGACATGCCCGGCGGCGAGTATGACGGTCGTCACGCCGGGCTGGCCGTTGATCCAGGTATCGGCCAGGCGACCTTCTTGCAGCGCGGTCAGGAATCGGATGCCGCCATAGGTCCAATACAACTCATCCCAGGTGACGAAGGTGTTCAGGGAGATGACCCGGGGTGCCAGGGCCAGGAGCACAACAATGACCGTTGAAATTTGGGATTTGGTCATTGGGATTTTGGATTTAGTCATTAGTCATTTCCGATGGGCAAGAGGAGCCGGTCACCGACAATGGCCCCATCCACAGTCACCGGCAATCGCTGTCCAGTGGCGGGATCGTACATGCCGATCTCGATCTGGTACGGGCCTGTTGCAGCTTCTGGCGGGAGAGCGATTTCGTAAGGGTCAATGATGACTTCGCCTGGCAGCCAGCCGGTGGTGGGCCGTGTGCCTGAGATGGGCGGGTTATCGCGTTGGGCGATGATGGCCCCGTCCGGGTCTAGTATATGCACGAAGACGATGTAGCTGAGCTGAATCGGCTCATGCGCTTGCCAGTATAGAGTCAAATGCAGAGGAGCAGGGGGGCAGGGAGGGAGGGGAGAGGCTACGGTCTCCTTTGCTTCCCTGCTTCCCTGCTCCCCCGCTCCCCTGCACCTTGGGAGGTCATAGCCCAGAAAGGTGATGTTGCCCAGGCCCGCGCGCAGCGGGGTCTGGATCGGCGGAAGGTCGAATCGGCGTGGGATGGCCTCAACCCGCACGTCAGCCAGCGGCCAACGGGCGACAACCTCTTCTCCACGACTAAGCAGGACGACCAGGCGGCCCGGAGTGGACCTGGTGGTCGTCGTGGGGACGTTGAGTTGGTACTGGCCGCGAAAGATCTGGCCCGCTGCCCAGCGCGAGGTCGGGAAGGCATCGCCTGCGGGCGATACCTGCTGCGAAGCGATCACTCCGACTGCGGCGGGGGGGACTGTAGTATCCAGCAGCAGGAGGCGCAACTGGTAGTCCGGCATGGGCCCCAGGGCGCGCCAGAACAGGTTGATTCCCAGGTCCTCTCCGGGCTTTACCATTTCCCGGTCCAGGTTGTAGCCGAGCAGCTCGATCTGGCCCGGCAGCGCCAGATTCATGGAATGCTGGATGGGAAGGTTGGAGGTGGGTGGCACAATCGGAGAAGGGGCAACCTCTACCTCTCCCAGCGTGACTTCCGTGGCGCCCGGGGCACCGGCCTGGTTTAGTGTGGGTAGCCGGTCGCCGTTGCGCCGGTACAGCCCGACGCGGACCCGGTATCGGCCTGGAGGTGTGCCCGGCCACAGGACAACGTTGTGGCGCGTCACATTCTTCTCACCCGCCAGCCAGCGTGAGGTGGGAAAAAAGGCACCGTTCAGGAGCAGTCGATCGCCCTGACCCCAGGTGTGACCGTTCGAGTCCACCAGGTGGACGAAGGCCGTGTAGTCCGCCTGGGTTGGCTCTGGCAGCTCCCAGGTGAGCGACACTCCCAGATCACGGCCATATTGGACAGGCGTGCCGTCAAAGCCATAGGCGCGCAGCCACACCTGGTTGTCGAAGTTGGCGGCAATCGTGCCCCCAGGGATGTTTACGGTGAAGGTTGTGTCAGGCTGAAGGACGTAATTGGCCAACCGGATTCCCGAAAAATCGCGCCCTTCTGTCCGAAAGGTTCGTGTGCCAAGCTGGTGCAGGATGAGGCCGGCCGGGTCGCCATCGACCTGGGGATAAGTCAGATACCAGATGCGGCGCCGTCCTTGCGCAAGCTTGCTTAGTTGGTCGGCAACGGCTCGCTCGTCCTGGCGTCCGCCGACAAAGCCCACGCGCATACCGCCAGCATAGCCGCCGAGGAACGGCGAATCAGGCAGGTCTAGGAGGAGGACATCCTCGTCCGGGTGCGACTCTTGGGCTAGATAGTCTGTCACGGCCTTGTTTGGATTGGGGTAGACCCAGGCGTACTCGACGCCGGCAATACGGACGACGTGCTGGGGACTGCGCTCTTCAAAGGCGCGGGCCAGATCGGACCGGGCCTGGCGATCCCCGATGTATACGACGGCCAGGTCCGTGTTAACCCACCCATGCGGTGTTGGCGGCTCCACCCTGGCGCTGGTGTACGGTGCCAGGCCAACGACCCCACCGCCGACGACGCCGAGGGATGTGTGGCCGGGTTGCGTATTGATGTAGGCTGCCACCTGATCCAGCCCTTCGCCCCAGCCCACTGGAACCGCCTTCACCGCCCGCCCGGTACCGCCCAAGAGCGGGTTAAAGTAGGCCAGATAGTAAGGATGATGTTGCCAGGCAAGGACTCCCTGAACAATGACCAATGACCAAATCCCAATGACCAATGACCATCCCCTTCGCCCCCCCCACTTGCGGGGAGAAGGGGGGGATTTGGTTATTGTTGTCAAGCCCCACGCGGCAATAAGGTCGATGATGGGAACAAGCGGGAGGAGATAGCGGTCGAACTTCTTGGGTTGGAAGGCAACGAATATGGCGAACAAAGCTGCATACCCCAGCAAAGCCAGGATGGGGCGCCGATCAGCGCGCCGCGCCAGGAATAAGACCAGTAGGGCCAGGAGTCCACCCAGGCTGGCGAGAGGGGTTAGCCGAAAGGGGAGTGCCACTGCATAGAAAGTTGGTCCAGGGTCATCTCGCTCGGCGCCAAGGAAGAAGTGGCTGGTCTCTTCAGGGCTGCGAGCGTACTCTGTCGCCTTGCCCAGGTACCCGCCAATGACCCCGCCTGGATCGGCCCACGTTGCCGGCCACAGCAATATGAAAACGACAACGGCAACGGACAGCCACAAGGCCAATTCACGCAGCCAGTGCCTGGCTGGCTTACCCGCTCGCCCGCCCGCTCCGGTAATGGCGAGAGCTACGACCGGGAGTAGGAACAGAGCGGGCGATTTCGTCAGGACAGCCAATCCGGCAGTGGCTCCGGAGAGAAGCAGGGGAGCCGGGGGGGGCAGGGGTGAGGATTCCTCCCCTGCTCCCCTGCCCCCCTGTCCCCCTGCCCATCTGAGGTGGGCCAGCAACGCCAAAAGCGAAACTGCCATGAAGCCGGTGAGCAGCGCGGCTGTGTGCAGGAGACGGCTGTGGGCCAGCAGGAAGGGATCGCTAAGCAAAATGGCGATGCCCAGGAGGGCGACGGGTTCCCCTAGCACCCGCCGCCCCAGCCGGTAGACGATGACGAGGAGCAGGGCGTGAACGGGCGCCAGGAGCAGCTTTGACGCTGGCAAGAACA
This sequence comes from Chloroflexota bacterium, assembly GCA_037440585.1. Classification (GTDB taxonomy): domain Bacteria; phylum Chloroflexota; class Anaerolineae; order Epilineales; family JBBITV01; genus JBBITV01. Next base: position 1,648 of record JBBITV010000284.1, on the reverse strand, counting down.
GCGCTGCCCGACGAACCATCTCGGCATCCTGGGGGTCAAGGGTGGCCGTCTGGTGAACCCAGGCCCACGCATCCGGCCCGGGCGCGATACCGGTGAGTCCGGCGAGGGCCAGCCCGACTGTCCCCAACCACATCGTCGTCACACCTGGGTGGCCAACGACGAAGGTGTCCCCCCAACGTCCCTCGGCCAGGGCGAGGGCAAACCTGGCGCTGCGGAAGGCCCACATGGGTTCGTCCGCCGTGACGAATGTGTTCAGGTCCAGCGCACGTGGCAGGAGGGCAATCACAAACACCGCGATTTCGACCAACCACAGGCGCCGGACCAGCTTTCGAGCAGTCACCTTGTCTCCCCTCTCAGGACGGCGGCAACCGATTCGGCGCCAGGTACAACTGTCGACCAGATTCGTACGACTTAGCCAGGCGATAGTGGGTCGCAACCCAAGCGGTAAAGGCCGGTAATTTCTCGAAGCGACCACTCCAGAGGATCACTGCCGCAGGCGGATACATTTCAGCGCTGGCAACGGCTCGGGCGGCGTCGAGATTGCCGGAATCTATGCGCAGGTGGGACGCATCTACCAGAGGGGGACTGACGTTGCGACCGGCCCAAAATGCTAAGAAGGGCTCGTCACTGACGACCAGGTCGATGGGTAGGGTCAACTCAGTCAGCGCCTCTGCAGCTTCGCGGGCACTGGCTCGCTGAGGAACTGTTGACTGCTCGATATCCCGAGCCAACGCCATCGGCAGCCACCGAATACTGATGGCGGCTGCGACGAGCGCCGCGCTGCCGAGCAACAAGGCAAGTCTTGAGTTTTGAGTTTCTGGTTTCGAGGTGACAATTTTGGAACTCAAGAATCGAAGCGTGAGCATATAGACCCCTT
>JBBITV010000284.1:0-761 GCA_037440585.1 Chloroflexota bacterium | reverse complement strand
CAGAGGCCAGTCCGCTGCCGGCAAGGACGGCCAGGGCCGGCAACAGGATGACCAGATGATGACTTGGGTGCAACGGGGTGTGGGTGAGCAGGGTCAGGCAGGTAGCGAGAAACCACATCAAGCCGACCCCGCCAGCTCTTGAGCCTTTGGCCAATATCATCAAACCGCCCCATCCCGCCCACACCGTCAAGCCTGCATTATCCACCAAATACTTAGCGACATAACTAGCGTTGCTGTTCAGATCCAGTGGTGCCACGACCCTGGCACGCATGTGAAAATCGATCACCTGGTCATAGAACTGGGCTACATCCACCCGAACCAGGGTCAGGAAAAGCGGAACACTGCTCACTGCGCACAGCAGTATGAGATTGAGCAGAGAGGCATAGAGGACGCGCGGATGGGGTGACGCGGAGGCAAGGAGACGAGCAGGAATCATACGGTGTGCCCGCGTCTCCGTGTCCCCGTGTCTCCGTGTCTCAGTGTTGCTGGTCCAGATAGCCAGCGCCAACGGCACGATCGTCGCCACGGTGACCAGTTTGATGAGCAGGCTGCCACTGAGAGCCAACCCGGCCAATACCAGCCAGCCGCGATTCCCTCGGCGCATATAGCGCAGGGCAAACACGAGGGAGAGTGCAGCCAGGCTGATGGCCGGGAGGTCTAACATAACACGTCGTGACCAGAACAGGAACTCCGGGGTCACGGCCAGCAGGATACCCGCTAATACGCCAGCCGCCCACCCCTGGACCTCGCGTGCGATCAGG
>JBBITV010000283.1:0-5553 GCA_037440585.1 Chloroflexota bacterium | reverse complement strand
AAGACGCTCTTGCCAGAGCCAGTCGCACCGGCAATGAGCAGATGGGGCATTGACCCCAGGTCTGCAACAACCGGATTGCCGGCAACGTCCTGGCCGAGTGCCAGCTTCAACGGTGATTTCTCATGCCGAAACTCCTCCGACTCCATGACCCCCCGCAGTGAAACGAGCGAGCTCTTGGAGTTCGGAACCTCGATGCCGACGACGGGTCTACCGGGAACCGGAGCCTCAATCCGGATCGACGGCGCCGACAAAGCCAATGCCAGGTCATTCGCCAGGGCGCTGATGCGGCTGACTTTGACCTTGCGTTGCTCCAACCGGCCGTCGGCAGTCCGGCGGGTGAGAAAGCCCGGTTCTACGCCGTATTGCGTCACTGTCGGCCCCTGGCTGATAGACACGACGTGCGCCGGCACCCCAAATTGGTCCAGGGTATCCTCGATGAGCCGGGCGCGTTCCCGGATTTCCGCCTCTCGCAGCGTCGCGGGAGACGTGATTTCCAACAAGTCCAGGGGTGGGAGACCCTCTACGATTGGCGCGGCAGCCGCAGCCGGCCGCCGGCTACTGGCCGCTGGCCGGCTGGTAGTCGTCGCTCTGCCCTCGCCGGCTGTTCTGGTCGGCCGTTGCACTTCTGCCGGACCAGGGGGTTGCGGTGGCTGGTGCACGTCGGCAAGTGCAGACGCCCGGGCTTTTACCCTGCTGGCAGGTGGCGCAGCGCCCGCCGAAAGACTACCCAAGATATGGCGCCTGGAGACCCCCGACGCTACGACCAGACTAACCAGAGCGCCAATGGCCAGCACAGCGCCAGCGCCTAGTGTTCCTATCAGGTCTACCAGGACCTGGCTAATCGCCCAGCCAACGTATCCTCCGCCGCGACCCTCACTGGCAAGCCCCCAGGGGTCGACAGCACGCGCTCCCAGATGTAATATTCCAAGTACAGATGCGAATAACGTCTCGCCGGCCAGGATTCGGGGCCAGGATACCTCGCGTTGCGCCGTAAGCCGGCGTAGGACCAGCCAGCCGCCCAGGCCCGTGATTACGGCAGCAACCGCCAAAGCTCCCCAACCGAAGACCTGGCGCAGGAAACGCGCCCAGGTATCGCTCAGCGTCCCACGGGTAACAGTGAGCAAGCTAAGCAGGGTGATGGTGCCGGTCGTCAGGAGCAGCAGGCCCAGAATATCTTGCTGAAGTGACCCCTCCAGGCTCACCGAGAATCCCCCCGGCAATGAGAACCGCAGGCTTCTGGAGCGCTGGGTGGTCGAACGTCGTCGGGTATGAGGCATAGCCTACTAGAAAACGTGGGGCAGGAAGAGACTGGTCTCAACCTCCTGCCCACAAATCAATTGCGACTTTCAAGCTGGGCTTTTAGTGCTCGCGCTGTGAGCGATGCATCAGCCGCGCCATTTTTCGTGCGGCGCGCTTCTTCTGCTTGCGGCGCAATTCGCTCTTGGAAATAAACCAGCGCTTCTGGCGGTAGGTGCTCAGAATGCGACTGTCAGCAACCTTCTTACGAAAGCGCTTCAGCAGTTCTTCCTGCGATTCGCCGGGCCGCAGGACCACTGACGCCATAACACCCTCAACCCCTTTCTCCATTATTTAACTTGGGATCCATGTCATCCATGTGGGACTCCACAGTGGATTGTAGACAGCTTGACCCATCCCCTGAGATTCGCGCCTGGCGCAAGCTCAACCCCATTCGCCGGTTACTACCGTCAATGTGAAGAATACGAGCCGTGACGACGTCACCCTCGCATACCACGTTGCGAGGATGCAGAAAATTACCTTCGGCGAGCTCAGAAATGTGCACCAGACCTTCCACGCCCTCCTCTACCCGAGCAAAAGCACCAAAATCGACAACATTGGTGATGACGACTTGGATAGGCTGGCCCACCTGGTAGCGTTGGTGAACCAGGGACCACGGATCCGGTTGTAGACGCTTGATGCTCAGGCCAACGCGCCGCTGGGGCACGTCTACATTCAACACCACTACGCGTGTGGTCTGGCCCACGGTTAAGACATCGCCGGGTCGATTCACCCGCTGCCATGAAATCTCAGAAATGTGCACCAGTCCATCGATCCCGCCAAGATCAATAAATACCCCGAAATCGCAGAGACTGCGCACGCGGCCATTGAGTACCTGTCCTGGCTTCAATGAGGCAAGCCAGGAATCCAGATCCCGCTCGGGCCAGGACACTGCACGCTCTGAAAGAATAACACGGTTTCGCTCACGCTCGAGTTCGATCAGCTTTAGTTGGAGCTCACGTCCCATCATATGTTCCAGCGCGTCGCGGAGCTCCCCACTCCGGAGCTGGTGCGGCAAGTCGACTATTTGAGACGCGGGGACAAAACCGACGATCTCTCCCAGCCGGACGAGCAGGCCACCCCGATTACACCCAATCACACGCGCCGTGAAGAGCTGACCGGTGCGAAATGCTTGTTCCAGCATCTGCCACTCTCGCTCGCGCTTATTTACGTCTGTCAACAGTTCCTCGGTCTCGCCTGCACCCTCATCGGGGAGGGATACAGCGTTGAGACCCCGTTGTCCCGAAGTGACCGGACATCTGGGGCCTCGATGGAAGTGTGCCGGTGGTTCTTCAGGGAACGTTGTGTTGGACGCCACTTCCCCCTGTTCTAACAGTGCCTGCCAATAACCATCATCATTTGTAGACCCGGCATTGCCCAGTCGTGTTGCCATAGTTAGCGTTGATCTCCTCCGAGCATGTCATCGCTCTACGCTACTCTCCAAAATGTAGAACTACATAACCTGTGTTGCATCACCTCCCAAGCGCGTAAAAAAATCCCGGCCGCCTGCTCTAAATCGGGAGATTCCAACAGGCAACGACCGAGATGTTCAGGATGGGTCGTTCGGATGTGTAGACGAACTGGAACACGAAATTTGTTCGTTTAGGGTAACAGCCCATGTTACATGCGCTAATCCAATTTCACCAACCGAGCAGCCGAACCAAGAGGTTTCTCCCTCGAGTCCCAAAGGAGGGCTGGCAAAAGCCTTGGTCTGGAATCCGAGGTTTATTATATGTTAGTTGGGAAGGCTTGTCAAGCGCATGCACGAAGGTATATAGGTACACAGGTACAACCTGTGTACCTGTGTACCTGTGTACCTGTGTACCCTTTCTTACTTCCCCAGGCCCAATCTCATGTACGCAATCAGGTCGCGCACCTGCTCAGCGTTTAGCTTGCCGCCAAACGCCGGCATGGCTGTGCCCGGCACACCCCGCTCGATCTGCGTCTGAAGTTTAGCGTCCTCGGTTTTGATTCCGGCCAGTGCCGGGCCGAGACCACCCTGGCCCCTGGCGCCGTGGCACACGGCGCACTGGGCGCTGTAGGTCGCCTGGCCCTTGCTGGCATCTCCCGCGGTCGCACCGGCGGCGGGCTGTGGTGCAGCGGCAGCCGGCGCCGGTCCCTGCCAGTTACGCAGCAAGGCGATCAAGTCTTGAACATCTGCCTCGGTTTCCTTGCCCAACCACGCCGGCATCCCGACGTTGGGCAAGCCTTCGAGGAGGACTTTGCGCAGGCTGGCGTCGTCGTTGAGCCGGACGAAGTCGTTGTTCCAGAGGCTGCTTGCCGAGCCACCTTTACCACCCGCACCGTGACAACTGGCGCAGCCAGCTTTGTCATACTGGATAGCGCCATTGGTCAGGTCACCCTGCCCTGGCGTAAGGCCGGAGACCTGCCAGCGGCGCAGTAAGGCGATAACGTCCAGGATGTCGTCTTCAGTAAGTTTTTCCTGCCAGGCGGGCATGCCGACACTAGGTATGCCCTTCAGGATCACGTCCCGCAGCACCTGATCGCTATTAGTCTTGATGAAATCGTTCCGGCGCATGATCGAAGCCGAGCCACCCTCTCCTTGCTGGCCGTGGCACGTCCCACAGCCGGCAGCGAAAAGCCGGGCGCCATTGGCAGGATTTCCACCTGCCGTCCGGCTGCTGCTCAGGCTGGATGCCTGCCAGCTTCGTAGCAGGGCCACCAGGTCCGCCACCTCAGTGTTTGTCAGTTTCCCCAACCAGGCAGGCATCTTCGTGTTGGGTAGTCCATTTAGAATGACGTTCCCCAGCACTTTATCGTCCGAGCGATCGATAAACGCGTTGCGATGGAGGTTAGAGGCAGTACCGCCCTCACCGGTCAGGCCGTGACACCCCGCGCAGCCAGCGGCATACAGGCGCGCACCGTTGGCAACGTTCGCGCCCTCCACTCTGGCAATCTGCTGCGCTCCGGCCTGCTGCGCTGCCCCACTCTGCCCGGTTCCACCGCTCCGGGCCTGGGCTGGCACGGGTGTGCTGGGTGGCACAACGATCAGGGCCACGTGAGGCGCTTCAGTCGGCGCTGGCGGTAGCGGGGTGGGGAGCGCAGCCACCGGTACCACCGGTTGCGGGCTGCCACACCCGCCGAGCGCGACGACCACCAGTCCAATTGCCAACAGGATGACGAACTTCATCATTTACCTCCCACGTATCACGCATGACGTTAATGATGCCCATGCAACGCTGGCGTCGGGTAGGAATACTCTTCCGCCTCGTTGGCCTGAGCGCCGTTGCGGATCCAGCGCACGATCAGGCCGTAAGCAGTCAGCGATACAGTGGCAATGATAGCGACGGCGAATCCACCCATGCCTGGCGTATTCAATACCATATAGCCAAATTGAATGAGTGGATGTTGCATGATCTCTTGCATGGTAAAAAAGTCCATGAGAATGCTCCTATCGTTAGAGAATGCTCTTGCAGTCCGCGCAATAACTTAGCCGCTGCCGCAAGAACACATCGGCTTCGATTCGGGTGCAGACCGCATCCAGTTCGGCCTGGCTGACGTGAAGCTGCCCGCACTTCGGACAGACGACCCGCTCCGAGACCCTGAGCGTGTGCCAGGTTTCACTGCCGCTCGGTGCGCCGTTCAGACCCCCGTGTTTTTCAAGGTCGCAGAAGTCTGATAGCACAAGCACGCGCTCCGGGCAGATCTCCTGGCAGAGATTGCACCCTACACACCGCTCGATGTTCAGTAACAAACACGTTTCGGACCCGGCTTCGTAGATGCGCAGCGCACGTAACTTGCAGACCTGAACACAGAAGCCGCATAGGGAGCACTCGTCGGGAGCAACCAGACCGGGCACCCGGCCAATCGCCGGTTTACGCCCGGTTCTCTGCGCTCTGCGCCGTGGATTGAGGCGCTCAATCTCCTCGGCGATGAAGTCCCTCAACAAGCGGCCCACCCCCGCGTAGACCGGGTCCTCACTGCGAACCAGCGTCGCACCAAGGGCCGGAAGCCAGCGACCGGGGTGTTCGGCCAGGAAACGAGCCTGGTGTGTCCGTAGTTCGGCTGCTTCGGTCGGGTCGCCCCGTTCGGCTGCCCGCGCTTCCTCTTCCGCCAGGTAGCCGAGGAAGGTCAGCTCTACGCTCACGTGGTCCGGTAATTCGTCTGTCGGGATCAGGCCGACAGCGTCGTACCAGTCTCGGACGCGGCTGGCGGCGTCACCCAGCAGCCGGTTTTCGCAAGCCAGTGACTCGTAGACAACAGCCGGGTGATCCGGGGCCACGAACAGCGACGAAT
>JBBITV010000282.1:0-5563 GCA_037440585.1 Chloroflexota bacterium | reverse complement strand
GTCCAGGGCACGGTGGGGATCGCCACAGCCATCCTGGAGCCGGCCGCGTTGGGCTTCCTGGGCCTGGGCCAGCAGCCGCCCTATCCCGAATGGGGGGCTATGTTGGCCGACAGCGTCCAATACGTCAACAGCGGCGCCTGGTGGGTGGTCATCTTCCCCGGCCTGGCCATCATGCTGACTGTCCTTGGCTTCAATCTCCTCGGTGATGGGCTACGCGACGCGCTGGACCCCCGATTGTGGGCATAGCTCGGTCCAGCCCGATTAATTGACAAGGGGTAAGGAGATGGTTAATGCCGCCGACGAATAGCACTCCACGTAACCCGGGCACAAAGATCGGGATTCTGAGCGAGATCTTGAAGAACGCTCGCCTGGCGTGGCGCCTGCTCAACGACAGACGCGTGGATACCCTCTACAAGGTCATCCCCTTTGGGCTGGTTGCCCTGTACTTCCTTTCACCGATTGACCTCATCCCGGAGTTCATACCAATCGCTGGTGAGTTGGATGACCTGGCAGTCATCCTGCTGGGGATGAAGTTTTTCATCGACTTGGTGCCACAGGAGATCGTACAGCAACACCTGGCCGAGATGGCCTCGGTGGCCGGCCGCTACCACCCGGCTGGTGGAGAATCGACAGAAGACTCCTCAATTGAAGTCCCGTACACTGTGCGGGAGCGCAAGGACCCGGCAACGCGAACGTGATGCGTGACTTCTTGCCAATTACGCCAAAGAATAGTAAAATTATCCACGAGAGATAGCTGTGGTGGTATGAGTTATGGTGAGTTCTAGACAGGATTATACTCATATCCTACACGAGGCGTCATGTGATTCGACCGTTCCGCTTGCGAGATATTCCGCTCATCCATAGTCTACAGGGCGTCGGCGTTCAGTTGGACCCTGAGGGCATGATTATCCGCCCACATTCACCGCTGCGCGCGGCCCTGACTGCGCGGCTACCGTTCAACAGCATGAGCACCTCCACTTACGTTTTGAACGTCGTGGAAGCGGGTCGTCGCATGCGTGGCTTTGCCCAGACACGCGAACGCCAATCCAAGGCGGAGGCCGACGTCGTATTCATGGCACCAGCTTTGGCGCCTGGCAACGGCGTGCTCTGGACGTGGCAGCGCCTGTTGACCTACCTCTGCAAGGTGGAGGGTGAGCACGGTATACAACGCATCTTCGTCAAGGTCCCCGAGCACGAGGCGGAAGCCATCGACGCCCTACGCCATACCGGGTTCGGCGTTTACACCCAGGAACACCTGTTCCGCCTGCCCCAGTTGCCATCCGAGTTGCCCACCCACGACGTGCCGCTCCGGCCCCAGCAATCAAAAGACGCCTGGGATTTGCAGCGCCTGTACGGTCTTGCCGCACCGCGTCTGGTCCAACAGACCGAATGCCTGGTCAACAATTATTGGGATACGTCGCTGCCTGGTTGGCTCAAGGGGATGCGTGATGAGCGGTACGTGTGGGAGCGTGGCGATACGATTGCCGGCTACGTGCGGCTGGTGCAGGGGCAACGCGGGCACTGGTTAAGAGTGCTCATCCACCCCGACGTTCAGGACGAAGCTGACGAGCTTGTGCATTGGGCGCTCGCACTGCTGACTGACTTCCCGGCGCGTCCCATCTTTTCCAGTGTGAGAGGCTACGAGTCGGCCCTCCAGATTGCCCTCAAACAATCCGGCTTCCAACCCCAGACTATCCTATTTCTCCTGGTCAAACACACAACCGCGTGGGCGCGAGAGCCAGAGTTCAAGCGCATGCCGGCCCTGGAGCGCAAGGTTGAAACTGCGCCGACCGCCTCTCGCGTCGAAGGCAGCCAGGTCGGGGCCGATACAGCTTGATGAACACTATACACACAACAGGAATTAGGGATGCAATTTGAGATCACTGACGATCTGGATCTATTGATTGACGTTTTGCCGCCGGACATCATGGCGGCCCTACGCGAGGTAAACAACCGAGAGGACCTGCTTGAGATTGTCATGGACCTGGGCCGCCTGCCTGAGGCTCGCTTTGTTGGGCAGGAAGTCACCCTGAGCCAGCATGAGGTGACGCAGGAGCAGCTTGATTACGTCGTCGCCCGCATCGGTGACTTTGGCGAGGATAACCGGGCCGGGATCGAGCGTACGCTACATCGTATATCGGCCATTCGTAACCGGAAAGGCCGGATCGTGGGCCTGACAGCCCGGGATGGGCGGGCGGTGTTTGGTACGATTGACATCATCCGCGACATCGTCGAGTCGGAGCAGAGTCTCTTGCTGCTGGGTCGCCCGGGCGTTGGTAAGACCACGATGCTCCGTGAGATCGCCCGCGTCCTGGCTGACAGCAAGCGGGTCATCATCGTGGACACGTCCAACGAGATCGGCGGCGATGGCGACATCCCCCACCCGGCCATCGGTCGCGCCCGGCGAATGCAAGTAGCCACGCCGATGCTCCAGCATGAGGTCATGATCGAGGCCGTGGAAAACCATATGCCGCAGGTCATCGTCATCGACGAGATTGGACGGCAGCAAGAGGCTGAAGCGGCCCGGACCATTGCCGAACGCGGCGTTCAGCTCATCGCAACCGCCCACGGTAATACCCTCGACAACATCATGCTTAACCCGACGCTGGCCGATCTGGTCGGGGGTATCCAGACGGTGACGTTATCAGACGAGGAAGCGCGCAGGCGTGGCACTCAGAAATCGGTCCTGGAACGGAAAGCGCCCCCCACGTTTGACGTGGTGGTCGAGATCCAGGACTGGGATCACCTGGCGGTCCATCACAACGTCGCCGAAGCCGTCGACGCGATCTTGCGCGCGCGTGCCATCCCGGCGGAGCTGCGCTATCGCGACGAGGAAGGCCGGGTTAAGACGGCGGCAGCGTTGGTCGAGCCGGGTGACGACGAGGAGGCTGAGTTCGCACCGAAAGTTCGTGCCGAGCGGCCGTCACCGCCGGCGCGGGCCGTGCGCATCTATGCCTATGGCGTCAGCCAGAACCGGCTACGCCAGGCCGCCAGAGCGCTTCAGCTTCCCATCTCCCTGGTTGACGACCTGGACGACGCAGATGTGGTTTTGACGCTTAAAGGTTATTATCACAAGCGCCCGCAGCCCCTCAGCGACGCCATGTCCGCAGGGATTCCCGTCCACGTCTTGCGCAGCAACTCGGTCGCCCAGATCGAGAGCGCACTCATTGACGTCTTCGGCCTGGAGGTCCGCCCCGACCCTTTCGTCTCCGCTATGCACGAGGCGCGCGAGGCGGTTGAAGAGATCCTCAGCGGCGCGCGCGGGATGGTCGAGCTGACGCCACAGAACGCGACTATCCGGCGCCAACAGCACCAGTTAGCGCGCGATGCGAATCTGTACTCGCAGAGCCGGGGCAAGGAACCGCGCCGCCGCGTGCGCATCTATCGCAACAACGGAGCGTAGCGCCTCGCCCATGTTCATCACCTTCGAGGGTCCGGACGGCAGCGGCAAGACTACGCAGATCTGTGCGCTCTACGAGTACCTCCGGGCACAAAACCTCCCCGTGCTCTTGACCCGGGAGCCGGGCGGCACACCCATCGGTGATCAGATACGAACGGTCCTGCTTTCACCAGGCAATCTTGAGATGCTGCCCCGCACCGAGATCCTCCTGTTTTCGGCCTCCCGGGCGCAATTGGTTGGGCAGGTCATTCGCCCGGCGCTCGCTGCTGGCACGATCGTCATCAGCGACCGATTTGCAGATTCTACGCTGGCCTACCAGGGCTATGGGCGTGAACTCGACTTGCAGGCCCTACGCACTATTACGACATTTGCCACCGGGGGATTGACCCCCGACCTGACGATTTACCTGGACCTGAGCGTCGAAGAAGGATTGAGGCGCAAGCAGGAGGCGCGTGGCGAGGGCCGCGGTGAGTGGAACAGGCTGGATCAGCAAGACCTGGCTTTTCATCGGCGGGTGCGGGATGGCTATCTGGCGCTCATCGCCGAGGAACCCACCCGCTGGCTTGTCGTCGATGCCAGCCAGGCTGAGGAAAAGATCCAAAGCCAGATTCGCGCACGCGTTGCCCAGTTGCTGCAGGGTAGGCGAAGAGACGCAAAGGTGGCGGGGGAGGGCTGAGCATGAAGCTTATCGTGAGCATCATCCATAGCGACGATGCCGGGGACCTGGTGACGGCCCTTGGGCGGGCTGGACATCAATCGACCATCATCAGCACCACCGGCGGATTTCTACGCGAAGGCAATGCTACGGTGCTGGTCGGCACTGCCGACGACAGGGTGGAAGAAGTGCTGGGCATTATCAGGCAGAATTGCCATGCTCGCACCCGCTACATCAATCCACTGCCACCCATCGTCGAGCCAGGCGAACTGCACCTGCCACAGCCGGTTGAGGTGCAGGTCGGTGGTGCCATCGTGTTCGTACTGAACGTGGATAGGTTTGAGCGGTACTGACTTAGCTACAGGTCCCCGTAGTCGCCCTCTCCCATCCCTTCTCCGGCCCCAGCCAAACCGGGCATGGACTTCTCAATCTCCTCAGGACTCTCGCCCGCCTCCAGCCGGTCTACCATTTCGTTGAACTCCGGTCCCAGGTCTTCGCCCATCTCGCTGCTCATCTTGCGCATCCAGCGGGCCATGCTCTTCGGGTCGTTCTCGTCCAGGCCCGCCAGGTTACTGGGGTCGGCCAGGGACTCCAGGCGGCTTTCCTCCGAGCGGACAAATGAGACCCGGGAGATGAGCGGCCGGAGGTCTTCGCTGCCGCAGCGATCACACCGGGCTGAGGTCGGGCGCGCGTACGTCCGTACCAGGACCGATACGCGACGGCGACAGTTATTGCAGCGGTATTCATAGATCGGCATCCGTAGCCCTCCTGTACCAAGCCTCGGGCGAATTATAACCGAAATCCAATCTTGCGCAACCCACTCTCCCGTGCTATAATTCGCGGGGTAAATCGATGACGGAGGTCAACCCCTTTGCAACCGTTCCTGAACATAGCTCAGATTTTGGTTTCCATCACCCTCATCGTCCTGGTCCTGATGCAGACCAAGGGTGCGGGTTTGAGTGGTGTCTTCGGTAGTGATACCTCGGTGTACAAGACACGTCGCGGCGTCGAGCGGACTCTGTTCAACCTGACCATCGTATTTGCAGCCCTCTTCTTTGTGATCTCGCTGATCAGCGTAGTAGCCGTCCGCTAAACCAATGACCAATAGCCCGCCCTGAGCCGAAGCCCTGAGCGGAGCGAAGGGACAGCGAAGGGACCAATGACCAAACCCAAAAAGCAGGTTGTTGAGGTTTGGTCATTAGGATTTGGGATTTGATGCTCAAGCTCATTCGATGGCCGGTAGCCATTGCCCTGGTTGGTATCATCGCTCTGGGGCTATTCCTGATCAGGACCCTCAATAACACTCCCGTACCTCCTGCGGTGCCAGAGTATGGCGGCGTCTACCAGGAAGGGCTGGCCGGACAGGTCCGCTACATTAACCCTTTGCTGTGGCAAAATGACGCCGAGCAAGATCTTGTTTCGCTCGTCTTCAGTGGCTTGACCCAGATCGACGGGCAGGGGACCGTACAGCCAAATCTGGCTCAGAGCTGGACCATCAGCACCGACCA
>JBBITV010000281.1:2521-5565 GCA_037440585.1 Chloroflexota bacterium | reverse complement strand
GGACATAGGCGAATACTCCCCCCGAAGTTCCCCCGAGTTCCCCCGAGTTCCCCTGAGTTTCATGAATTGCTCAATTGCTTCCAAGATTGCTTCCGGATCGTCCGGCCTCACCCATGCCGCCTGCAGCCGCTCTGGATTGAACCCATGATCGGCCAGCATGTGGCGGAGCTGGTTGATGCGCTCGCGGGCATAGCGGTTGCCGTCGCCGAAGTGGCACGTGCCCGGCTCACAGCCAGCCAGAATGACGCCAGTCGCGCCATTGAGGAAGGCCCAGAGCACGTGATTCGGGTCCAGGCGGGCCGAGCAAGGCAGCCGGATCGGGATGATGTTGGCCGGGTAGCTCAATCCGCGCGCGCCCGCCAGTTCCAGCGCGGCATAGCCGCTCCACTCGCAGCCGAAGACCAGGATCTTCGGACCGCCGACCACCGACCACTGACCCCCGACGACTGACGACTGACAGCTGATAGCTGATGGCTGTGTCAGCGCCGCCTCGATCTGGGCGAGGACCTGGTTATCATTGTAATATGGCATGGCGATCGCCTTGGGCGGGCAGGCGACAACACAATTGCCGCAACCACCACAGCGTAGTGGATCGACCACCGCCAGGCTCAAGACGCTGTCTCGACGCTGCATGGAGATCGCCCCGAAGGGACAGGTAGACGGGCAGGTGCCACAGCCGGTGCATAGGCTGGCCTCCACGGACGCAGCCAGCGCTTCCCACTCTAACTGGCCCTGGCGTAAGTACCGCAAAGCCCGGGTGCCGGCGCTGTATCCCTGAAATTCGACCTCAGTCGTATCGACGGGGTGATGCGCGGTGCCAGCGACGAAGATGCCCGGCTCGGCGTAGGTCCCCGGCCGCAGGTGACGGCGAGGCTCGGCGAAGAAGCCGGCTGCGTCCTGCGGCAAGCCGAGCAGCCACGCCATACGCCCGGCGTCTGGCCGGGCGACCAGCGGCGTCGCCAGGATCAGCCGGTCGTACGGCAAGCGCCGCGCCGCGCCATTTTGAGCACCGTACACTTCAACGGCCTCTGCGTCAATGGCCGGCAGCAGCGATGGCTCGTAGCGGACGAATTGCACGTTCACCTCCTGCGCCTTTAACACCATCTCTGCGTATTCGTCGCCGGCCGTATACAGATCCCGGTAGAGCAGCGTGACCTCAGCCCCAGGACGGGCGCGCTTGATCTGCATTGCCTGCCGCAAGGCAGTCAGGCAGCACACGCCGGAGCAGTACGGCACCCGCTCATCGCGTGAACCGGCGCACAGGAGCATCACGACGCGCGAGGCGTCAACTTTGCCCGCTGCCAGTTCTGCCTCAAATTCTAATTGGGTTAGGACGCGGCGGCCATCGTGCTCGAATCGCCCGGCCGGGTGCAGCGGCTGGGCGCCCGTGGCGACGATGATGGCGCCAGCGTCAACGGATAAACGGATGGGAGAACGGATAAACGGATAGGAAGTCCTGGTAGTCGATCCTATCCGTTTATCCGTTGTACTATCCGTTGACACCGTCCACTTACCCACCGTCCCCTGGACCTCAACTACCTCCGCATTCGTTAACACCTGGACCAGCGGGTGCGTGCGTACCGCGTCCACCTTCTCTGCCAGAACCTCCGCCGCCGGGCAGCCATCCTGGTAGCGGGCACTCAGGTGCCGCACCAGCCCCCCCAGCTCAGTCTCACGTTCGACAAGGGTGACCGGTACCCCGCCGTTCGCCAGCGCCAGGGCCGCCGTCATCCCGGCCACGCCGCCGCCAATAACCAGGACCTTCTGAGTCAGCCTGGCGGTGAAGTGGGGCAGCGGTTCCAGGTATGCAGCTTTGGCGACGGCCATGGCCACCAGACTGGCCGCCTTCGCCGTTGCCGCCGTGGGGTCGTCCTGGTGAACCAGGGCACTGCCCTCGCGGATGTTGACCATCTCGACCAGGCCGCCGTCGAGCCCGGCGGCCATACAGGCGCGACGGAACAGCCTCTCATGGGTGCGCGGCGTACACCCGGCCACGACGACGGCATCCAGGCCACGATCTCGGACCGCCTGCTGGATGGCGGCCAGGCCGGTTTTTGAGCAGGGGTAAAGGAGCCGTTCGGCCCACACCACGCCTTCGAGCTGGCGGGCACTCTGGGCGACATACTGGGTATCGACAATGCTGGCGATCCGGGTGCCGCAGTCGCAGATGAAGACGCCGAGGCGAAGATGCTCATTGACCATGTCCCACCTCCGCCCCCGCTGGTTTCAAGTTTCGAGTTTCGGGTTTCGAGTGATCGCTCGAAACTCGAAACTCGAAACCCGGAACCGCGTAGCGTTCGCCGCAGACGCGGCAAGGCTCAGTGTCGTATGGTGTAGCCCAGTCATGCGCCTGGCGCGTTTTGCCGGTGATGTCCGCCAGGGTGATCGCGCCCGTGGGGCAAACCTGGACGCAGGTGGCGCACTCGATGCACACGCCCGAGGCGATTTCAAAGGGCGGGCTGACTCGCCTGGCAATCCCTCGATTGATCAGGCTGATGGCGCTCACGCCGACGATTTCCTGGCACGCCCGGACGCACAGGCCGCACAGGATACAATCGTCAGGCTCCTGAACATAGCGAGGTGCACGGACGCCGAGTTCCTGGGCCAGAGCACGGATGGCTGGAACGTGAGCGGCTGTTGCCATAAGCAATTCCACCGTAATCCGCCGGGAACGCTGCACCATTTCCGAGTTCGTCCAAACTACTGCACCGTCCTCACACGGGTGGACACACGAGGCCACCAGCCGTGAGCGCCCATTGGCTTCAAGCTCGACCACGCATAGCCGGCAAGCCGCATACGGCTCCAGTGCCTCGTGGTAACACAAGGTCGGGATGGGGATGCCGTGCTCCCGGCAAGCTTCCAGGATCGTTTGACCTGCGCCGATCTGGACTTCTCTATCGTCAATGGTTAGCTCGACCAAGTTCCGCCTCCATGCAACACACCCTCACCCTTTACCCCCTTGTCCCATAGGCGCTAACTTAAGCGCGGAGGCAGATTCCCTCTCCCTCTGGGAGAGGGCCAGGGTGCGGGGTGATCCCGGGTTG